>JAHECY010000051.1 GCA_024641505.1 Gammaproteobacteria bacterium | reverse complement strand
TATATTCAAAGCGGTAATGTGGCCTTCAATGCGGCGGGCAGAACCCGTGCCCAGGCTGCGGTGATCCGCGACGCCGTACTGAAATCGCACGGCGTGGATGCGCACGTGATACTCATGGAGGCGAATGCCCTGGAGGCCGCCGTGGCCAACAACCCCTATCCCAGTAACGAGGGTAAAGCCCTGCATTTCTTCTTTCTCGATCGCGCAGCCGCCAATCCAAAGCTTGAACGCCTGAATGAGTTGAAATCCCCCACCGAGAGTTTCCAACTCATCGACAAGGTATTTTATCTCCATGCGCCGGAGGGCATCGGTCGTTCCAAGCTGGCGGCCAACATAGAGAAGTGTCTGGGAGTGCCGGTGACGGCGCGCAACGGGAATACGGTAGCCAAGTTGCTGCAGATGGTGAACGATCCATGAACAACAGTTATCATCCCTTTCAATCGGTGTTGAGCCACCCCGGGCTGCGGTACTATGGTTTGACCCTGCGGCAACAACCGCCATCACCCGCGTTGCGATATGCCATTCATTCCTATCTGCAGGTGACGGCCTGCGCTCTCTGCCCCTATCCTATTATTCCCGATGGCACCCAGGCACTTTGCGGGTGGGACTGGTTGGCGGCGGAAACGAAAATGCTTGATTGAGTCGGTTCCACGGTGCACTGGCGCCTGATTGTCATGCGCAAAATACCGCGACATTAATATGTGCCTAGCCCAATGAATGGATTACGAAGGGTGCGTCTTACGCACCATTAGCGGCGCCGGCGCTACGGCGTATGCCGGTTGCTGTCTGATTGTATGCACGGACCGCTAGTCTCATGCCGCGGATGAAAGTGGTGCTGTTGTGACTAACGCTCAGCGTCCGGGCCGCTTGAACTTCTTGCGTGCCTGTTCCACTTTGGCCCGGATCACACAATCCTCGACATGATCGTTGATCAGTCCCATGGCCTGCATGAACGCATACACCGTGGTGGGGCCGACGAATTTCCAGCCTTGCTTCTTCAAATCCTTGGACAGCGCCAGCGATGCCGCGGATGTGGATGCGGTCTGCGGTTGCGCCAACTGTTTTTTTTCGGGTTCATGGCGCCAGAGATAGGCGGCCAGTGAGCCTTCACGTTTCACGAGTTCTTGGGCGCGCTGTGCATTGTTGATGACCGCTTCGATCTTGCCGCGATGACGCACAATACCTTCATCCTTGAGCAGGCGCGTGACGTCACGTTGGGTGAAGCGCGCCACCCGGTCGAACTCAAAATTATGGAATGCCGCGCGAAAGTTCTCGCGCTTGGCGAGAATGGTGCGCCAGCTCAGTCCGGATTGAAAACTCTCCAGGCTCAGTTTTTCAAACAAACGCCGATCATCGCTCACCGGAAATCCCCATTCGGTGTCGTGGTAGTGGAAAAACTCCGGTGCGGCATCACACCAGCGGCAGCGTGGCTTGCCATCGGGTCCGGTTATCGTTGTGCTCATCCGTCAACTCCTGGTATGAAATTATCAGGTTACGTGTCAGTCGAGAATAAACTTTAACGAAGCAAGGTGCTGAAGGCAATCTGGTCGGTGTCTAACCCTCAGCCGCCGGCATATAGCTGAGCACGATACCCCGCGCTTTCAGAATACCGGCTTCGTATTCCAGATCCGCCGCGCTCAAGGGATGATCCGCGAGCCAGTTGGCGGGAAACTGCAGCGCCAGTCCTTCGCCCTCTTTCCTGACATTGACTTCCGGTGTCGTCTGGTCGCTGCGGTTGCGGTTCAGGACCACCGCCAGGCGCATCAGGGTCAGGATCTTCAGTAACGCTTCGACGGTTTCCGTGGAAAATCCCTCGAACAGGGACTGCGGCAGCTTCTTGCGGTGTGCCCGCACCAACAACGCCATGATCTTCTGTTCCTGCCGCGAGAATCCCAGTACGTCACAGTTCTCCAGGATATAAGCACCGTGCTTGTGATACTGGGTATGGGAAATGCTCAGGCCGATTTCGTGCACTTGCAGCGCCCAATCCAGGTAATAACGGGCGTCATGATAATCCAGTCCCCAGTCTGCGCTGACTTGTTCGTACAATTTCAACGCGGAAGTGCGTACCCGTTGCGCGTGGCCGGCGTCGACATGGAATTTTTCCGCCAGTTGGCCGATGCTGCGACTGCGGATGTCGTCATGGAAAGAGATACCGATCTTGTCATAGATCAAGCCCTGGCGCAGGGCTTTGTCGGACACCACCATGGCGCTGATGTTGAGGGCGCGGAACAGGGCGCGCAAGATGGCAAAGCCGCCGGGCAAATTACCGGCGCGCGTCTTGTCAAGATTAAATTCCTTGGCCACGGCGTCGGTGCTGCCCAGTTGGCTCAGGCGTTGGGCCAGGGTGTCCAGGGCGCCGCTGCTGATGCCCTCTTTGCTCAAACCTAGCGTGGCTAATATTTGATCAATAGTGCGGATGGTGCCGGAAGTGCCGAAGGCGATCTGCCAGGTTTCGCGTTTGAAGATTTCGGTCCAGTAGCCGAACTCCGCACGCGCCGTGATTTCCGCCTGTTTGAGCTTTTTAAGGTTGATCGTGCCATCGCCGAAATATTGGGTGCTGAGGGTCACGCATCCCACGTCGAAACTTTCCAGGATCTTGGGCGTTGGTCCGATGCCAAGAATCAGTTCACTGCTGGAGCCGCCGATATCGAACACCAGTCTGGCCTGGGTGTCATTGCTCAGACCATGGCACACGCCCAGATAAATGAGTCGCGCTTCTTCGGGTCCGGAGATTACGTCGATGGGATGGCCCAGGGTCGCCTGGGCGAGGGTGAGAAACTCCGCCGCATTGGCCGCTTTGCGGAAGGTATTGGTGCCGACGGCATTGACCCAGCCCTGGGGGATTTCCTTGATTCGTTGGCTGAATTTCTCCAGGCACGCCAGCGCCCGAAACCAGGCATCGTCGGAAATCTTGCCCGTGGCTTTGAGATCCCGGCTCAGGCCCACGGATTCCCGCAGGTGGTCTACGATACGGATGTCGTCACCGTTATATTCGGCAATAACCAAGTGGAAACTGTTGGAGCCCAGGTCCACGGCGGCAACGGTTTTGGGGATGCGTGTCTGTTTAAAAAACATTAGTTTTGGCTCAAGGTATCCGGTTGAATTTATTGGGGTCAGGTCTTTCCTTGCAACATCAGGAATTATAATGTTGCAGGGAAAGACCCGACCCCCCCCGCCATGTGACCGGACTATAGTAGACCAGATTTATTTCAACGGGTAACTCCTTGTGTATACACCTTATCTTTACCTTAAGGTATGGACGCTGGCCGGTGAATGTGTTGTCATATTGGCGGCCGTTGTCACAGCCCTGTCATAAACCGCTGGTTAACTTGCTGAAATTTATGATTATGTAAATGTGTACATGAAGGCCAATATCCTCATTATCGATGACGAGAGCGCCATTCGCGAAATGGTTTGTCTGTCTTTACAGCAAAATGGTTTTGGTTGCCTGGAGGCGGCGGACGCCCACAAGGCGGAACTGCGTATCAAAGAAGACAACCCGGACTTGATACTCCTGGACTGGATGATGCCCGGCATGAGCGGTATCGATCTGGTGCGGCGTTTGCGACGCCAGGATGCGACAAAGGAGATACCTATTATCATGCTGACCGCCAAAGTGGCGGAAGATGATGTGATCCAGGCCCTGGCGCAGGGCGCGGATGACTATATCACCAAGCCGTTTTCCACTCGCGAGCTGATCGCGCGTATCCATGCGCTGCTGCGGCGTACCCTATCCGGCACCGGCGCCGAAGTGATTCGGTATAAACAGTTGGAAATGGACTTGAAGGCGCATCGGGTACATGCCGGTGGCCACACTATCGATATCGGTCCCACGGAATTCAAGCTGCTGCGTTTCTTCATGGAAAATCCCAATCAAGTGTTCAACCGGCAACAAGTGTTGAACAATGTGTGGGGCACCAATATTTACGTTGAGGAACGCACGGTGGATGTACACATCCGGCGTTTGCGCAAAGTTCTGGAGGCGACTGGCAATGAGCATTACGTGCAGACGGTGCGCGGCTCCGGTTATCGTTTCTCCTGATCACGCAATATGAATCTCTGGCAACATCGGGAAACCTGGAATCTGATCATGGCGCTGATCGGTGCGCTGGTGCTGGGAGTGCTCATCGGCTATCCCTTCCTGGTGGTGTCGCTGGTGCTTGGCGGTTACAGTGTGCGTCACTTGCGAAATATCAGGAAAATGCATACCTGGCTGATGCTGGGCGAAAACCGCCAGGTTCCCGAAGGCAGCGGCGTGTGGAGCGATATTTTCAATGAGTTGTTCCTGAAGGAAAAACAACGCGGCGGTGACAAATATCGCCTGACCAGCATGCTCAACAGTTTTCAGGATGCGGCCAATGCGTTTCCCGACGGCATGCTGATTCTCACCTCGCAGCACAAGATCGAATGGGCCAATCCCATGGCATGCGACATGCTGGGCATTACCATGCCCAAGGACATCGGACGCCCCCTGACCAACCTGTTCCGGCACCCGGATTTTATCGAGTACTTGAAACAGCAGGACTACGGCCGGGAAGTGACCTTGCCGTCCCAGGAGCGCGCGGAAAACATCATCACCGTGCAGGTGATTCCCTTCGGTTTCGGGCGCAAGTTGCTGATCGCGCGTGATATCACCCATATCATAAAGTTGGAGGAAATGCGCAGCAACTTTGTCGCCAACGTTTCCCATGAGCTGCGCACGCCGGTCACCGTGATTTGCGGTTATCTCGAAACCATCAGCCACATGCCGGAGATCAACAAGGACATGCTGAAGCAGCCTGTCGCCACCATGTACAACCAGGCGCGGCGCATGGACCAGTTGGTGCGCGACCTTTTGGCCCTGGCGAAGTTGGAAACGGAGCCGGTCCATAAGGAAAAAAGTCATGTCGATGTGACCGCCATGCTCGCTTCGCTTAAGGAGTCCGCGGAAGTGCTCGGCGGCGAGAAAAAGCAGGTGATTACTCTGGAAGCCGATGCCGATCTGATGCTGTTCGGCAGGCGTGACGAATTACAGAGCTTGTTTTCCAATATTGTCAATAATGCCGTACGCTATACTCCGGCCGGCGGTCACATTCGCATCAGCTGGGTGAAGAATCAGAACGGCGAACCGGTGTTCTCCGTACAGGATGACGGCCCCGGCATCGCGCGTGCGCATATTCCCCACTTGACCGAAAGATTCTATCGAGTCAATGCGGACCGCTCCCGTGAAACCGGCGGCACGGGTCTGGGGTTGGCCATTGTCAAACATGTTCTGGAGCGCCACGGGGGCGAGCTGCGCATCAACAGCGAACCGGACAAGGGCAGTGAATTCATCTGTATCTTTCCCCAAGTCAGTGCCTTACGCCGCAGCGCGTAAAACTCATGCCAGCTGTAACACGTTTGTCATCTTGATGTATTTAACTCTGTCGTCATGTGATGTTGTGTAATACATGCACTGATTTGTGACAATTTCCAGATAAATGAGGATAAGTGAAATGAAAAAAATGATTCCATTGGTTTTCGTGTCCGCCCTGGTTGCCACGCAATCAGCGTCGGCCGATGTGGCGCTCGACAAAGCTCTTCCTGAATATGCCAAGGCCAGCGGTGTTTCCGGCAATCTGTCCAGCGTGGGTTCCGATACCCTGGCGAATTTGATGACGCTGTGGGCGGAAGAATTCAAGCGTCTATACCCTAACGTCAATATCCAGATCCAGGCCGCGGGTTCCTCCACCGCGCCACCGGCGTTGACCGAAGGTACGTCGAATATCGGTCCCATGAGCCGTAAGATGAAAGATAAGGAACTGGAAGCCTTCGAAAAGAAATTTGGATACAAGCCTCTGGGTATTCCCGTGGCCATCGATGCTTTGGCGGTTTATATACACAAGGACAACCCCATTAAGGGTTTGACGATCGCGCAAGTGGACGGTGTATTCTCCGCAACCCGCAAATGCGGTGGCAAGGATATGCAGACCTGGGGTGATCTCGGATTGACCGGCAGCTGGGCGAACCGCCCCATCCAATTGTATGGCCGTAATTCCGTTTCCGGCACCTACGGTTATTTCAAGGACCACGCCCTGTGCAAAGGTGATTACAAGTCCACGGTCAACGAACAACCCGGTTCCGCATCCGTGGTGCAGTCCGTGACCTCCTCCTTGAATGGCATTGGATATTCGGGTATCGGATATAAGACTTCCGGAGTCAAAGCCGTGGCGCTGGCGAAGAAAGACGGAGGAGACTTCGTGGCCGCGACACCGGAAAATGCCGTAGCGGGAACCTACCCGATGTCCCGTTTTCTGTATGTTTATGTGAACAAAACGCCTAATAAGGCCCTGGCGCCTCTGGAAGCGGAGTTTGTCAAAATGGTATTGTCAAAAACCGGACAACAAGTCGTTCTTAAGGACGGTTACATCCCGTTACCTGCAAAGGTTGTGGAAAAACAACTTGCTGCGATTCAATAATAATTTAGTAATTTAAGCAACTAGCCCCCGCCAAGAGCTGGGGGCTAGTTGTTTGTTTTATAAGAAATTATTCGTTGTAACAATTCTGTCATATTTACTCCCTACACTGCCGTCATGTCGGAACAATCTACTTCAAATAACCCCCCGCGGTCCCGTGTCAGTGAGAGTTTGCAACGCTGGCGCCACATCAAGGACCGGACCGCCTCCTTCGTTATGGAGTTCGGCGGCATTGGCGTGATCATCGCCATCGTGCTGATTTTCTTTTATCTCCTTTATATAGTTATACCCCTGTTCAAGTCGCCGACAGCGGAATCTCTGGCTCAGTACGAGCTGCCGAATCCGCAAGCGGGGCATACTATGCTATTGGACATGGAAGAACAGAATGTCATGGCGGTGCGTTTTACCGACCAGGGGCAGGCGGTGTTTTTCCGGGTGGATACCGGAGAGATCGTGCGCACCGAGGCGTTTTTCACGCAAACCAAGAACGTCATAATTACGGCCATGGCCGCCGGTGATCAGGCTAAGCACGATATGGTGGTCGGCCTGAGCGACGGCAGTGTACTGGCGGTGCGGGCGGTATTCAAGATCCGGTATCAGGAGCAAACCAAGATCATCGAACCGGCACTGGAGTACCCGCTGGGTGACAAGCCGATTATGGTGGTCAAGGATAATGCGGTTGATAAGGTCGCGTTGCGCGTTGGCGACGATGCGTCGACGATCCTCGCGGTGACCCGGGACAAAGTGTTGCATGTGATCAAGCTGACCCAGGAATCCTCCCTGTTCGCGGAAGAAGATGCGGCATTGCAGGCTACCATCAGCCATTTGGAAAATATCGGCGACGTTTTCGGCGTGTTGGTGAATACCAATCAGCGTAACGCTTATGTTGCCCTGCAGAACGGCGAAGTAATCAATATCGATATCTCATCTGCCGACCAGGCACAGATATTGAACCGGGTGCAGGTGGTCAAGGGCAAGGACCGGTTGACGAGTTTTAGGTTCCTGACCGGGGGTATTTCCCTGCTGGTGGGTGCCTCCTCCGGTAATATCAGTCAATGGTTTCCCGTGCGCCAGGAGAGCGGGCCGGAACAATTGACCCTGATCCGCAGTTTTGAGGCGCGTACCGACACCATTACCAGTATCGCCACCGAGCAACGCCGCAAGGGCTTTATGGCGGCGGACAGCAACGGTCATGTTTCCGTGTACCACTCCACCGCCAATTCCCTATTGTTGTCGGCCACTGTGTCCGGCAATCCTTTGCGTTACCTGGCGGTATCGCCGCGCGCCAATCATTTTCTGGTGGAAGACGCCTGGGGAAAATACTTTCTGTGGCATATCGACAATGAGCATCCCGAGGTATCGTTTGCGGTGCTGTGGGGCCAGGTGTGGTACGAAAGTTACGATAAGCCCGAATATATCTGGCAGTCGTCTTCCGCCAGCAATGATTTTGAACCCAAGTTCAGTCTGGTGCCCCTGGCTTTCGGTACCCTGAAAGCAGCTTTTTACGCTATGTTGTTCGCGGTGCCGATGGCGATTTTCGGCGCCATCTATACCGCCTATTTCATGACCAGCGCCATGCGCACGGTAGTGAAGCCGTCGATCGAAATCATGGCGGCCTTGCCGACGGTCATCCTGGGGTTTTTGGCGGGTTTATGGCTGGCGCCGGCGATCGAGCACAATCTTCCGGGGACCTTTCTGTTTCTGGTGTTGATGCCGCCCGGGGTGTTGTTTACGGCGTTTCTGTGGCAATTGCTGCCGACGCGGATCCGTGGCCACATCACAGAAGGGTGGCAAGGTGCGTTGTTGATCATACCGATCATGTTCATCGGCTGGTTGGCATTGACGCTCGGTGGTCCGATTGAATTGCTGCTGTTTGGTGGTAACGCGCCGGAGTGGTTGTCCCATGAATTGGGCTGGAATTATGACCAGCGTAACTCGCTGATCGTCGGCATTGCCATGGGTATCGCGGTCATCCCCACGATATTTTCCATCTCGGAAGATGCGGTGTTCAGTGTGCCCAAGCACCTGACGTTGGGTTCCCTGGCCTTGGGCGCCACACCCTGGCAAACCATGGTGCGGGTGGTGATCCTGACCGCCAGTCCTGGTATCTTTTCCGGTATCATGATCGGTCTGGGGCGCGCCGTCGGGGAAACCATGATCGTGTTGATGGCGACCGGTAATACACCGGTGATGGATCTCAGTATCTTCCAGGGGATGCGTACCCTGTCGGCGAATATCGCGGTGGAAATGCCCGAGTCCGAAGTGGCCAGCACCCATTACCGAATCCTGTTTCTGGCGGCATTGGTGCTGTTTATTATTACGTTCGTGTTCAATACACTGGCGGAAATCATCAGACAACGTCTGCGAGTGAAATATAGTTCATTATGATGGGCAAATGGTTTAAAAGCGGTGATCCCTGGGTTTGGTTGACAGCGTCGGCGGTGTCGTTGTCGCTGATCATCGTCGTCGGCTTGCTGTTGCTGATCGCGGTGCGTGGCATGGGACATTTCTGGCCGGCGCCGGTAGTGCAATACCAGTATACGGTTCCCGGCGAGGAGCCAATTCGGATCAGCGGTGAAATTCAGGAAGGCGACAGCGCCACCCGTGAACAATTACTGGCCCTGGGGTTTGAAGTGCCCGAGGGCATGCAGTATGTGCAACGCCTGTTGATGAAAACCGGTAACCGCGATGTGCTGGGTACCGATTTCCGCTGGCAGATCGAACCCTATATGACGGATTTGACCTATCCCCGGGATTTGCTCACGGTCGAACGCCGCGAGTGGGGTAATTTTTATGGTTTGCCGCAGCAAATCAACGAAAATGGCGAGATTGTCGCGTCCGGCGACGCGCTCTGGTCGGCATTGGATCAACGGTTGCAGCGCGCTCTGGATTTGTTCGACCAGATTCGTGATATTGAAAAGAACGACATCGGCGCTATCAACTACCAGATTGAAAAACTGCGACTGAAAAAGCGCGCGCTGGAGTTGAAAGATGAGCTGACCCCGGCGGCCCAAACGGCGCTGGACAAAGAGCGGCTGGATTTCGACACGCAGTTCGCGACCCTGCAGGACCATTTGCGCAGTCTTTATAAAGATATCGGCCGTGATGTGCTGGTGGCCGAAGTCATGGACGGTCGCCAGATCGAGATACCCTTTTCCAAGATGGTGCGTGTCTATCGCGCCAACGATCTCGGTTTATGGGGAAAGATCACGGTGTACTTTTCACGTCTGGGAGAATTCATTTTCGACGATCCGCGCGAGGCCAATACCGAAGGTGGTATTTTCCCGGCGATCTTCGGCACCGTGATGATGGTGTTGATCATGTCGGTACTGGTGACGCCTTTTGGCGTGATCGCGGCGGTCTATATGCGCGAGTACGCGCGTCAGAATTTATTGACACGGACGATACGCATCGCCGTGAACAATCTGGCCGGCGTTCCCTCTATCGTCTATGGCGTGTTTGGCCTGGGATTTTTCGTGTATTTCCTCGGTGGCAATATCGACCAATTGTTTTTTGCCGAAGCGCTGCCGGCGCCAACTTTCGGTACGCCGGGGATATTGTGGTCATCGCTGACGCTGGCGATTCTGACCCTGCCCATGGTGATCGTGGCAACCGAAGAAGGATTGACCCGTATTCCACGGGCGATACGTGAAGGCAGTCTGGCCCTGGGCGCAACCAAGGCGGAAACCCTGTGGCGCACGGTGCTGCCGATGGCCACCCCGGCAATGATGACCGGCGTTATCCTGGCAATTGCGCGCGCGGCCGGCGAGGTGGCGCCCCTGATGCTGGTGGGTGTGGTGAAGCTGGCGCCCTCCCTGCCCCTGGATACCAACTTTCCGTTTTTGCATCCGGATC
Organism: Gammaproteobacteria bacterium; assembly: GCA_024641505.1. GTDB lineage: Bacteria > Pseudomonadota > Gammaproteobacteria > SG8-11 > SG8-11 > UBA6920. The sequence goes on along the minus strand of JAHECY010000051.1, from coordinate 15,931 downwards.
GTAAGTTTATGCACCTCGGATTTCACATCTACGATGTGGGATTCCAGAGCCCCAACGTGGAGGCGGCGCGACCGCTGGTTTATGCCACGGCCTTGTTGCTGGTGCTGGTGATCATCGTATTGAATTTAGCGGCTATTTATATTCGCAATAATCTGCGGGAAAAATACCGCGCCCTGGAACATTAAGGGCTGTTTTCGGCCCCGACGAGATGTGGTAACGCTATGAATGATAAAGCAACAATGACCCATGGTATCGATTTCGCGTCCCTCAGTCGCGGCGTTAAAAGTGCCGGAATGGAATCCGAAATCATCAGCCTGGAAACCCGTAACCTGGATCTCTATTACGGGGACAAGCAGGCGCTGAAAAACATAAACATCAAATTGCCGGAAAAGCGGGTTTCCGCCTTTATCGGGCCCAGCGGTTGCGGTAAATCCACTTTGTTGCGCTGTTTCAACCGCATGAATGATCTGGTCGATGGCTGCCGCGTGGAGGGAGTTATCGAATTGAAGGGTGAGAACATCAACGACCGCAAGCTGGACGTGTCTCGATTGCGCAGCCGGGTCGGCATGGTATTTCAAAAGCCCAATCCGTTTCCCAAGTCGATTTACGAGAATGTAGCCTATGGCGTACGCTTGCAGGGCATGCGCAATCGCCGGGTGCTGGATGAAATCGTGGAAAAATCCCTGCGCAGCGCCGCCCTTTGGGACGAGGTCAAGGACCGCCTGCACGAGAGCGCTTTCGGTCTCTCCGGCGGCCAGCAACAACGGCTGGTGATCGCCCGGGCCATCGCCATTGAGCCGGAGGTGTTGTTGCTCGATGAGCCGGCCTCGGCGTTGGACCCGATTTCCACCCTGAAAATCGAAGAACTGATTCATGAATTAAAGAGTAACTATACAATCGTCATCGTTACCCATAATATGCAACAAGCGGCGCGGGTTTCCGATTACACCGCATTCATGTATCTTGGAGAATTGATCGAGTTCGGTGATACCGACCGTATCTTCACCAACCCGCGCAAGAAACGCACCGAAGACTATATTACCGGCAGGTATGGTTAATCGCGGTTGCGCACCGGTAACAGGGGGTTCTATGGCAAATATACATATCGGGCAACACATCTCGCAACAGTTCAACGAGGACCTGGAGGAAATTCGCAACCGGGTGCTGGCCATGGGCGGCATGGTGGAGCAGCAAATCAAGGATGCGGTGAGTGCTCTGGTCAAGAACGATACCGGTCTTGCGGATCAGGTCATTCGCGGCGATCTTGCGGTCAATGCCGCCGAAGTCGCAATTGACGAGGAATGCAGCCAGATCATCGCGCGCCGTCAGCCGGCGGCCTCCGATTTGCGCCTGGTGGTGGCGGTAATCAAGACCATTACCGATCTGGAGCGCATCGGCGACCAGGCGGAACGGGTGGCGCACATGGCGTTGCGTCTCGCGGAAGAAGAACGGCCCAAGAATCAGTACCAGGAAATCAAGGATCTGGGTGAAAAAGTCGCGCGTCATGTGCATATGGCTCTGGATGCGTTCGCGCGTATGGATACTGAAACCGCGGTCACTGTCGTCAAAGATGATTCCATCATCGACCAGGCCTACGACGGCGTGATGCGTCAGGCATTGACGTTTATGATGGAAGATCCACGGTCGATCACCCGGATGCTGAATGTCATGTGGACCGCCCGCGCCCTCGAGCGTATCGGCGACCACGCCAAGAACATCTCGGAATACGTCATCTACTTCGTACGTGGCAAGGATGTGCGCCATACCAGTCTTGAACAACTGGAGCAGGAAGCTAAATCCGACAACTAACGATCGGGGCGACGACGACCGTGAACCAGCGAACTGATCGCGCCACTGGTTACGAGGCGTGCGTCACTCTGGCGCGATGATAGGCAAGATACCCATTCCACCCCGCGATACCCATGCATTTTTGCAGTGTTTGGTTGTGGGTTTTCAATAAATCAACCACGATCAAGCCGTCGAGCGCATCATTGAAGTTGTGGTCAATATTGAAACCTAGCAGAGTGCCGCCTAATTTCAAATACTGACGCAATAATACCGGCATGCCTTTGCCGTCGGGCTCCAGTTGGGCGACGACCTCGGAGACCTTTTCGATGGTGTCGAGGATTGTGAAGTCCTGACGGCGCCAAGGCGTCGTGGAACCATTTTTAAACGGGCACCGTGCTTTCACCTGCCGGGCGAGATCCCTGTCGAAATAATGATGTTCCAGGAAGTGGACCAGTAATTGCCGGGAAAGGTCACTATAATCACTACTGATGCTGACCGGACCGAAAAGATAGCGATATCTCGGGTTACGGGCGACAAACGTACCGATGCCTTTCCAGAGCAGGAGCAACGGCGTGAAATTCCGCTGGTATTCGTCACGGATGAAAGATCTGCCCAGTTCAATTGAGGGCTGAATGCAGTTGAGAAACTTGCGTGAAAACTTAAAGAGAGAATGCGTATACAATCCCTTTAAGCCATAGCGGGACAAGATCAGATCCGACAGCCCCATGCGATAAGCGCCAACCAGTGTTCGGTTGGTTTCATCCCAGACGAATAAATGCGTGTAATAGGCGTCATGGATGTCCAGATCAATGTCGTGGCCGGTACCTTCGCCGACGGCCCTGAAGGTAAGTTCGCGAAGACGGCCGATTTCCTGTAATAGCCGGGGTGCCTGGCTCGCTGATGCATAATAGGTTTTCAAGCTGCCGATTTCCGCCAGTAATTGTACCGGGGGCAATGCCATGATTTCCGATTGTAGCTTACTATCCGTGAATGCGTTAATGCTGTTGGCTGTGAGTAGCGGCTGCTGCCGTGGTGCCGGAAATACCGGCTTCCGTTCGATAGCAATTTGTTCCCTGCCCAATGACATAGTTTTGCTTTGCAGGTAGCGTGCAAGGTCGCCGTCGTTGCCGACCTTGTGCAATTCGGCCGCATTAATTAATGTTCCGAAGCGTATTGCCATGCATTTACCGCGTTGTTGCAGTAATTCCCGGGGAAGCAGCAGGGTGCGCAACCGGGAGTGCGCCAATCCGGCCCAGTGAAACAATTCACTGTTACGCGCGTTAATATGAACCGGCACGACGGCCGCCCCGGTTGCGCGGATGATCTTGGCGGTACCCGGCAACCAGGGAGATTCCGTTATGCGCAGCCATGGACCACTGCGGTGCGCGACTTCGCCCGCGGGAAACACCGCCAGCAGTCCGCCTTTTCGTACCCAGCGTATCGCGCTGCGCAGGGGAATGATATTTTCCTGAACACCGTCGGTGTCGAGTTTGATTCCTAGAAACAAATGCGCAAGTTCGGGGATAAGTTTAAGTTGGTGATTGGCAAGAAATTTGACGTCAGGACGAATTTGCAATAACAGTTTGGCGAGAACAATGCCTTCCGCCATCCCCGACGGATGGTTGGCCACTACCACCACGGGGTCATGTCGCGGCACGTGATCGATTCCTCCCGCGGGCATGTCGTACTCAATGTTGAGGAGCGCGATGGCGGCATCCAGGAACGCCGCGCTACCCAGGTCGGCGGGTATTTGTCGATACAATCGTTGCAAGGTACGAAGTCCCGTGAGCTGCAACGGCAGGTCTCTCAGCGCGGCTACCCAGGCTCGATCGCCCTGTGGTTTCGTGGGCACGCTTTCACGTTCTAAAGGAAATTTCGATATGGGTGACATAGTTCCATCCTGCGATTTCAATTCATATAGCCGCGGGCATTGTTTCATGATTGCATGACAGCTGTGTGTAAGCCACGGACTCGGCTGAGTGATTTTCGGTTTTCCGTGGCAATACGGTGTCATGCCATGACCTGTCATATGAGTGAATTTGCGCGGCCCGACAGCCGGTCCGGTGGGTACGGGCGAGAACACACCTGTTGCCGGCGCACGAGCGTCGATACTTGTCATGGATATCGCCCGCTGTCATAAAAGGTTCAAAATTCGGACATACAATCGCCATCTTGTGAGCACAAGAAACTAATCCAATTTAAAGGAAAGCTGTCGCCCATGATTTCTGGCGTCCAAATCTGGTGGGTCTCAATCAGCAGTATTGCCGTGCTGAATATCGGCCTGTGGATTCTCTCCGCGCGTCTGTTCAACCGCCGCCGCTCTAACCTGCCGATCCAATTATCGAATTACGCCGGCCGGCGCTGGATCCTGGGATTGTCGGCCGTGTATACCTTGGGCTGCGCGTTCCGGTCGGTGGTTCCCCGTGTCGATTTAGAACGTCTGTGCCTTGTCGATTCCTGGGTCTCCAGCATTCTGGTAGGTCGCAGTGTTGCCACCATCGCGGAGCTGTGTTTTATCGCGCAATGCGCGATTCTTCTGCATGAGGCCGGCAAGGGCCAGCAGGACAGGCTGGCGGTAAATGTCGCCGTGTTGCTGGTGCCCATCGTGGTGATCGCGGAATTCTGTTCCTGGTACGCGGCGCTGAGTACGAATTATCTGGGCAGCGTCATTGAGGAGTCCTTGTGGATGATCTCCGGATGCTTGTTGATCGCCAGCTTCGCGACATTATGGCGCCGGGCGGGGGGGCGGCAGCGCCGCTTCTTGGAAGTCGTGATCATGTTCGCTGTCGGCTACGTGATTTTCATGGCAACCGTGGACGTGCCGATGCATGTCACCCGTTGGCAAGCCGATATTCTGACCGGGCAAGCGTATTTAACCCTGGGGGCGGGCCTGAAGGATGCCGCGCAAAATTGTCTGGTGGCTTTCGATTGGCGGTCCTGGCGCGAGGAAATTCCTTGGATGACTCTGTATTTTACCGCCGCCGTGTGGTTGAGCATTGCCCTGGCCCATGCGCCCGGATTTAGGAGCAATGAAGTGTTGATCAGTAAATAATCTATGTCCGTGGAAAATAGCTTTATCAAACGTTGGACTCAGCAGGAACAAATTAATTTTCTCCTCTCCAATCGCATACCTCGGCGCTATGCGACCTTGTTCATGGGTTGGTTTAGCCGTATCGAACAACCCCTGGTCCGGGACCTGAGTCTTGCCGTCTGGAAGTTGTTTGCGGATGACTTGAACTTGAGTGAAGCGCGACAAAGTCAATTCAAAAGCCTGCACGATTGTTTTATCAGGGAATTGAAGCCAGGTGCCCGCACCGTGAATCAGGACGCCACGTGTGTGACCAGTCCCTGTGACGGCATTGTCGGCGCCATGGGTGCCATTGCGGGTACTGAGATTTTTCAGGCTAAAGGGTTTCCCTACACTCTCTTGGATCTGCTGGCGGACGAACAGTTAGTGGCTAAATACCGAGACGGTAACTATGTCACCCTGCGTCTGAAGTCCACCATGTACCATCGTTTTCACGCGCCCTCCGATTGTCGTGTTTCCGAAGTCAACTACATCACCGGTGATACCTGGAACGTCAATCCGATCGCGTTGAAGCGCATCGAGAAACTATATTGTAAAAACGAACGCGCAGTGATTGATCTGAAATTGAAGACCATGGACGCTTCCCTGCTGTTGGTGCCGGTGGCCGCGATACTGGTGGCGAGCATTCGCCTGCATTTTCTGGATGGATTGCTCGATCTGCGCTACCGTGGCCCTAACCGAATTCCCTGCGCCGCGGACTTGGTCAAGGGCCAGGAAATGGGCTATTTTCAGCACGGCTCGACCGTTATCGTGCTTGCCACCAAGGATCTCGTTTTTCCCGCCGGCGTTCATGAAGGAGCGCAGATTCGTATGGGGGAACCGCTGTTCCAGTATCACACCGTATAGCGTTGCAGCGGTCGGAAAAAACAATGCCGCACCGGTGATATCCGGTGCGGCATGTTTCTATATAACGCTATTTCCAGCCAGTGACTTCGACAATGGTGCCGTGACCGGTAATGTTGTGCTGAATGCTGAAATAATAGTGGTCGCCTTTGGCATTGAACAGACCGCCGGTGGATTCAGCATGCAGGTCGTTGAGCGTGGCGACGCGTACGCACCCGTCCGACAGGGTATCCACATCAGCACCGTCTTCCAGGCACAGCCAGATGCTGTCGTTAAACGGATAGCCGGGACCGGTCATTTCCACAGAGTCACGGTCTTCGTGCACCATCCAATTACCGCGGTGCGGTTGGTAGGCGATATTATCCATCATGGAAAAATCACGGGTACCGATTACGAAATATTGCACCTGGGGCGTGGCGCTATTGGCCAAAGCATCCTGCGGGCTGCCGTCGGTGATACAGATGGATTCACCCCAGCTCTGATCATTGCTTTCATTGCCGGTATTGTTGGCGCAGATCCGCACCATGCCGTCGGCTAGAGATTTGCCGTCGATATCCATGTCTTCAGGACGATAGTAGCCGGTCAACTTCAACGCCGCGGTGGCGGCACGCAGATCCGCGTCAACGGCGTCTTCCACTTCTATCCAGTTACCGGATCCGGTATTGGTGCCATGGCCATAGTCGCTATCGCTCCGTTTGCCCAGGCGCAGACCGTAGACACGGCCCGCGGCCAAAGGCGAATCGTCAAGCGTGGCAATCGGCGCGGCGCCGTTCCAGGGCATGCTGGGGATGAATTTGAAATAGGCTCCCCCGGGTGTGCCCTTGGAAGGACGGTTTTCATCACTGTAGTACATGACGCCATTCGCCAGTAAGGCGACACCTTCAAATGACAGATGGCCGACGGCGCGACGCAAGGCCACATGCGCGGCGTCGTCACCGGTGATTTCGCCGGTGGCGCGGTTGTAGGACACGTTATCGGTATGCAGGGGGTCCATAATTTCGAGCATAGAGCCGCTGCTACCGGCTTCTTCCGCCACGACAATGGTGCCCCAGGCGGTGCGATGTACGGGATCGCAGGATACGGTGCCGTTCAGCAAAGTAGCGACGTCCCCGGTCGCGAGATCAATACGCTGTACGCCAGGCTGTGTGGCGCCCTGCTCGTTACAGGCGATCAAGTGGGTCGGGTGCGTGTCATCGGGCCACAACGCCATCATATCGATATTGGCGCCCAGGCCGACGCGTGACGACACCACGCGGGCGTGCAGGCCGCGGGCCAGGCGCAGCATCGCCAAAGGATTTGCTTCCGCGGTGTCCGCGCTGACACTGGCGGTGGACGCGGCTTTGAGTGGGCCGGCCACGCCGAACAGATCCTCCGCATGGTCCCGCAGTTGTTCGTCGCGGAGTTGGCCGAAGTCGAGACTCTCCGCGCTGGCGCAAGTGGTGAAACCCACCAGGCCGGCGGCGGCAAGTATAAAAATATTACGCATGATTATCTCCCAGAGATTGGTTTAGTACATGATTGACTATGGCGCTTCCGATTGTTAACACGTTTCCGGCGCGCTACGTGGGAGTTTCTCAAGTCTTAATGAAGTTTTGATAACGGTTATGTGACAGACGTGTTACATGTCGTGTTCGTGATGTGCGTGCCATTGTTCGATGGCGCTGCCGGCAGCCGTTATACCGGCGGCATATGCTCGGTCCAGTTGCCGGTGATTTCGGGCGAAACGAGTGAGCGTAATTTCCGGGGGTGGACAGACCTCCAGAATCCTGACCCCGTTAGGTGGATGATGAATTAGCGCCATGCTGTCAACAAGCTGGGATACTCGGTGTTCCATGGTTGATTTCAGCGCGGGATATTTTCGCATGCGCCAGCGTATATAGCGGTGCATCGCCGTGTCTTGTTTTTAGTAATGTTCGTGGCGCGAACGCACGACCATGATCCGCCGGGCGCCCATGCGTATGGCGTGAGCCACGGGAATACCCTCGGCTACGCCGCCATCCGCCATGGGCCGACCGTCTACTTCGGGGAAATTTCGGTAAAACACCGGCAGGGCGGCCGAGGCCTTTAGCAGTAGCGCGAGATTGTCGCGTCGCGCCTCCATATACACCGGCAACCCCGTGGGTAATCTAACAGGCTGTTGAAACCCGGTCCAATCTAATTATATTCAAGCACCGAGTATCATGGCGGACCGTGTTAATTAATGAAATATCATTGAAACTATATTGTAGCAGCCCCGCTGTCGTAGGATCTTCCCAGTTGGGCTGCGTTGTAAGTAAATGTAATGGTTGAGAAATAGCAAATAATCAGTATTTTGTAATCTCTATGTAATACTACGGACATAAAAAATACGCTGTCAATTAGCATTAGCGAGGATTCCAATCATGACGTTTATTGAAGAACTACGCCAACAACGCTGGGATGATCACCGGTATTACCATCAGAGCCGTATCAACCAGACATTACATCTTTTGAGTGCGTTGAATTTTCTTGCGGCCTACGTTCTGCTTTTCATCTCACCGGCAATCGCGGTACTCCTGGGCTGGGTGGTTGCCATGTTGTTGCGCCAGGCCGGGCACTTCTTTTTTGAGCCGAAAGGCTATGACAACGTCAATGATGCTTCCCATGAACACAAGGAACAAATCAAAGTGGGCTATAATCTGCGCCGGAAAGTGATCCTGTTGGGCCTGTGGGCCGCGTTGCCAGTGATGTTGTATTTCGATCCAACTTTTTATGGAATGTTTGAGGCGCACGCGGACTGGTTCGAATATTTTGATAACTTGGCCCGGCTGTGGCTGATACTGGCCGTAGGTGCCTTGATTTTCAGGACCGTGCATTTGTTTTTTCTGCAGAATGTTCGTGCCGGCCTGGTATGGTGCGCCAAGATTCTTACGGATCCGTTTCACGATGTCCTGATTTATTACAAATCTCCTTTTTATCTGTTAAAGGGCGAAATGTTCGATCCCATGCACCATGTCAAAGTTTAAGGTAACACCGATAATATGTAACAGTCCGCCGTGGCATACCGCGGCGGACTGTTGCCACGTGCGGGTATTCCAGTTTTCAGTCGTTAACCGGAAGTTCATGCAACCCCTTCTTGCGGATATCATGGTCGCCGGGCAACTTGTTTTTCAGTCCGCGCTGTCGGAAAGTGGCGAGTATTTCCCGAAGTAACTGCCGTTGGATGCTATGATCCGTTAATTCCGTGCTTTGCCACCACCAGCCGTCCTGCTCCATGGCGGCGGCCGCGGCGATAAAACGTTGCGTGACTGCTTCAAAGTCCGCATCGGAAAAATTGTGGCTCATGATCATTCTGCCACTGCCTATCCAGCTGATCGCCAGTCCCTGATCGCGCAGATAGAATTGATACATCCAGTTGTAACGACTGGGACGCGTATAAATAACCGTCCAGATCGATGTCAGATTGACAATCCGCACCGGCAGGTTCCGTTCCGACAGGCGATGATTGAGCGTGGCCACGCGGGCATTCCAGATTCCGTCCAGATCTTCATAACTCGTGCGTAGCACGGGTTCATCGAGGCGCCGCAGGAACACGTTCATCGACGCCATGACATAAGGGTGTGAATTGAAGGTGCCACGGGCGAAACAGACATCCAGGGGGCGTTCGTCTTTGTAACGTTTCATCAGCTCATGCTTGCCGCACACCACGCCAATGGGCAGGCCGCCGCCCAAGGTCTTGCCATACGTCACCATATCCGCCTGGACCTTGAAATATTCCTGGGCACCGCCATAAGACAGCCGAAATCCAACGAAAACTTCATCCATAATCATCACGATTCCGCGCGCATCACAGACCTGGCGCAATTCGCGCAGCCAGCCACCATAGGCGTCGCGATCATAATGGGCCTTACGTCCGCTTGCCACCAGCATGGAATCTCCAAAGGCATTGGCGTTGGGATGCATGGCCTGCAGGGGATTAATAAGAATGCAGGCGATGTCCTTCCGGGTTCGTAACACCCGTAATGTATCCTGGTCCATGTCCTTGAGTGTATAAATATCCTGTGCTTTGCGCTCGTTGCCGATGCCTGGTTGTACGCCGTCCCACCAGCCATGGTAGGCGCCGCAAAACCGCACCAGGTGGGATCGGCCGGTGTGATAGCGCGCTAAACGCACCGCCTGCATTACCGCTTCCGTACCGGACATATGAAATGAGACTTCGTCCAGTCCGGAGATGTGTTTGAGCTTGCGCACATTGTCCGCAATTACCGGATGATACGCGCCCAATACGGGTCCCAGTTCTCGTACCATGGCGGCGCCCTCATCCAGGCAGCTTTTATAGAAGTCATAACCGAACACGTTTACGCCATAGGAACCCGTGAGATCGTACGACCAGTTGCCGTCGAGATCCCGCACCCGCGTGCCGGAGGATTCCGTGACCACGGCTCCCAGCTTGATTTTTTCTTGTACGTAGCGGGCATATTGAAAGGGTACGCGATAGGCGTTGGTAAACTGCAGGTCGGATATAGCGTCCTCCAATTCCACGCTTAGCGCTATGGAGAGGGGTGACTTTGCGTGCAAGCCGGCGGCCAATTTTTCGAACCCCTGGCGGCGTTGCACTGCTATGGGTTCCGGTGCGCCGTCACTGTTGAACAGGCGCCGGCCGTCGAAACCGTAGTACGGCAGCAACTTCGCCATCCGTCTGGACATTTTCGAGTGGCCGCTGAGGGACGGGTGTTTGGCCTTCGATAGCTGTAAGCGTATCATGACTTTCCTCAAAACGATAAACGTAATGACCGCGTATAGTAGGTACAAAAACATAGGATTTATGGGCACGATGTTGTCTCTGCTAAAAGTTTTGGTTTGACACGAAAATATACGCTTTAAATTATACGGCCCGAATTAATACATTTATGTTACAGCGGTGTCTTAGTCATAAAATCGTCATGTAACTTCCCTAAGCTTCGATTTAAATAAAGAAAATTAGCTTCCGGTGGTTCAGAGTCCAGCGGGATGGCGCGTATTGTCCAAGGTCAACTGATGATTATTACCATCGTAACGGAAACCTATTGGCCTGATGTCAATGGCGTTGCCATGACGCTGCGCAGGCTTGTAACCGGTCTAGCAACCTCCGGTCACTACATTCAGCTTGTTTGCCCCGGCCACCGGGAGCGTAGCGTGACGGATATACCTGACAATGTTTATTATCAGCCGGTTAAAGGCTTACCTGTGCCCGCCTACAGTGACGCGAACATGGGCTTGCCCGCGCCAAGGCAATTGAATCGGCTTTGGCGCAGTATGCGCCCAGACGTGGTTTACGTGGCGACGGAAGGTCCGCTGGGCTGGTCCGCGGTACAGGAGGCGGGAAAGTTGGGTATACCGCTGGTAAGTGGTTTTCACACCAATTTTCACACCTACAGTCGGCATTATCGTATCGGCTTTATGGAAAAAGCCATTGCTCGCTATTTGGTGACACTTCATAACAAAACGCAGGCTACCATCGTCCCGACCCTGGAACAAAAATTGATGCTTGAGAAAATGGGCGTGCGCGATGTAGCCGTGATGGGCCGTGGCGTCGACATCGGGCAATTTTCCTCTTCTAAAAGAAGTGCTGTGCTGCGTGCGCGATGGGGAGTGCAAGACGACGAGCCAGTGATGCTGTACGTCGGGCGTATCGCCGAGGAAAAGAATCTTTCCTTGACGGTACGAACTTACTACGCCTTGCGAGAATTTAACGCGAGGCTGAAGTTCGTGCTGATCGGTAACGGTCCATTGGTGGACAAACTGCGCAAAGAACATCCCGACTTTATTTTTACCGGAAAGCTTACCGGCGACTCTCTCGCCGAACACTACGCTTCCGGCGACATATTTGTGTTTACCAGTGTCACGGAAACCTTTGGTAACGTGATTCTAGAAGCCATGGCCAGCGGGCTGGCTATCGTGGCCTATGATTATGCCGCGGCGCGTACCCATATCAGGCCCGGTGTCAACGGCGTGCTCGCGTCTTACGATGACGCCGAAGATTTCGTGACTCGGGCGCGGCGACTGTTACAGAACGAAAGTTTATTGAAAGATATACGTGGCAATGCGGAACAGGAGGTGCAGCGGCACAGTTGGCAAAGTGTCGTAATGAAGTTTGAGGAAATATTGCGATCCCATAGCGATCAGGATCTGGAAGCCTGTGCTATTGGAGATCGACTTGGATAAGGTAATGCACGGGGCCGGAGGCAGCAGCAAGCATCCGGCGGTATTCGATCCCTGACTCCGCTGATGGACGCCGTGGCCTGGAGCGAATGCGGCGTGCCGGGTTACCCGGGCAGAAAATTCATCAAGCAGCCTCGGCGCTGCCTGTTATATAATCGGTTTCGACGCCACTAAGTACGCCGGCATCGTTGATACGGTGCAGGGTGAGTTGCCCCTCCCGGTTTTCCGTAATGGCGGTACAGCTTTCTATCCAGTCGCCGGTGTTGTAGTAGGTGATATTCCGTTCCACGCGCACATTGGCATGATGAATATGGCCGCACACCACGCCATCGAATTCACGCCTGTCGGCCTCATGAATCACCGCATTTTCAAACTGCTCGATAAATTCTCTGGCATTTTTTATGCGCGCTTTAACATAGTTCGCCAAGGACCAGTATGGAAAACCAAGTACACGGCGGCCGTAGTTGTAAGCTACATTCGCATACACCAGAACTTCATAGGCATGAAATCCGATGAATGAAAGCAGGGCGTTGCATTTTACCGCACTGTCGAACTGATCCCCGTGAGTGACCAAGAGGCGCTTCCCGGTATGGGTTATGTGTACGGCTTCCGGAAGAACCTCAATGTTGCCGAGATTGAAGCGGCCGCTATTGCGAATCGTTTCGTCATGATTGCCGGGTATGTATATGATTCTGGTACCGCTCAAGGCCTTGTTAAGGAGGGTGCGTACCACCGCATTGTGAGTTTGAGGCCAATACAAGTTCTTTTTCATGTTCCAGAAGTCGATGATATCGCCCACCAGATAAAGAGTGTCACATTCGGTGGTCTGTAGAAATTGTAATAAATGCTCCGCTTTGCAGCCCCGGTAGCCCAAGTGCGTGTCGGACAACCAAATGGTGCGATAGCATGCCATATTCGCGGAATTTCGTTCGTTGGTCATGAGGCATAAGGTGGCCGATTTTTATGACATGTCTTTGATGTTTTTGTGTAATTTTGATGAAAATATAGCGCGCCGACATGCCCGGAGGACACGGCGGGTTTTTGCCATAAAACTGTCAACATATTGTGATGCTGGTGTCATCTGCGACAGGTTAACTGGTGGTAATTTCGGAATCTCCTGGATTTAAATCATGCATAACCTGATTTCAGCAATCACTCAACTCGATATCCGTTGTTTCCGATGGTGTCTGAGCAAGGCCGATCGAATGCGTATCTTCCACTTCAGCCGTGGAATATCCCACCTCGGCGATGGTGTTTACTATTTATTGCTGGGCATTGTTCTTATCTATATTGAGCCCGCCCAGGGGAAGGCATTTTTTCTCACCGGACTGGCCGCCTTCGCCATGGAGCTACCGGCCTATGCAATATTGAAAAATGCCATTAAACGCTCACGTCCGGAAGACGTTATCCAGGAGTTCGTCGCCTACATCATCCCGTCGGACAAGTTCAGTTTTCCTTCCGGGCATACGGCGGCGGCCTTCGTGATGGCGACCCTGGTCGGCTATTTTTATCCGACTTACGCCACCTGGGCATTTATCCTTGCCGTGTTGATCGGATTCTCCCGGGTTATCCTGGGGGTGCATTTTATTAGCGATATTCTGGCAGGCGCGGTTTTCGGCACCGTGGTGGCGATGACCGCCGTCAGTTGGGTCAATTAGACCGTGTCATGACCAGCAGTCCCGCAACCATGTCGCTTTCCGGCACGAGCGGCAGCTCGTGCAATTGCTGGTAACTATGCAGGTAAAATTACTGGTTTGTGATTGCCAAACCGCGTAAGCGCGGTGAGCGTCGCCACACGAGCATATTGGATGACGCGTTAGCTATCTTTAAAGAGCTGCGCAACGTTTGGCAGTAGTAGCCTATTTTTATTTCGTGGTTTTAAAAAGGTTGATGAACCGGCTTTTCAGCAACTCATAGAAGGGATCCCATGCGCACAGTGCCGTGACCAGGATGAAGCCTGAAAATAGAGTGAGTTCCGGCATAAACGGCCAATCCCACGATTCCGGCCGATACAGCACCAGCAGGATGACGCTGGCGGAAATCAGTGCGCGAATGATGCGATCCGTAACGAACATGTTAACAACATTGCGTGGATTTGGTTTCACAGGTATTTTCTCCGCTTGAGTAAAGGACATGTTTACTCTGTATGCGTGTCGTTTCCGGAGCGTTTCAAATTTATAAAATATTTATGGCAGGCAGGGACCGTGTTTGCAGAGTATAATATATGGCTGGCCATATATACGCGGTATCGTATATACTGGCGCGATGAAGCTTAAATTCAGCAAATATTTTCTGCTTTTGTCCGATGACACCCGCCAGCGCAGCCTGATGCTACTGCGTCAGGAAGGCGAATTATGTGTCTGTGAACTCATGCATGCTATCGGGGAAATCCAGCCCAAGATTTCGCGACATCTCGCTGCGTTGCGTGATGCTGGTGTGGTGATCAGCCGGCGTCAGGGGCAATGGATCTATTATCGGATCAATCCCGAGTTACCGGCGTGGGCGTGTCAGGTACTCGATGCCATGGTGGCCGAGGCTGCAAAACAGAAACCTTTTAGCACTGACCTGACGGCGCTCGCGGCCATGCCCGACCGGCCGAGCGCGGTCTGCTGTGCATGAACCATAAGGAACTGATCCATGAACTTGTTATTTCTCTGTACCGGTAATTCCTGCCGTTCGCAAATGGCGGAGGGGTGGGCACGCCATCTCGCCCCTGATGGCTGGCAGGTGCAATCCGCGGGCATCGAGGCGCACGGTAAGAATCCCCGTGCCATCGCGGTGATGGCGGACGCGGGAATTGATATTTCCAGCCAGGAGTCCACCCGGCTTAACGATAGCATGCTGGCCGCTGCGGATTATTTGATTACCGTTTGTGGTCATGCTGATGAGCATTGCCCGGCGCTGCCGGCGGGCATTCGTAAGGAACACTGGCCGCTCAGCGATCCCGCCAAAGCCTCGGGATCCGAAGCCGAGATCATGACGGTGTTCCGCGCCAGCCGTGACGACATTCGCCAACGCGTCGCCGACTTGATCGGACGACTGTCGGCCCAGGCCGGGTAATTTGCATGAACCACGCGCCACAAACAAATCGCGGAGCACTGGGGCAATTCGAGCGCTACCTGAGTCTCTGGGTGTTCCTGTGTATCATCATTGGTATCGGTCTGGGCAGCTTGTTTCCCGAGGTCTTTCATGTGCTGGCACGCATCGAGGTAGCGCACATCAACCTGCCGGTGGCACTGCTGGTGTGGTTGATGATTATTCCCATGCTGCTCAAGGTCGATCTGCGGGCCCTGGCCGGGGTGCGCCGGTACTGGCGTGGTGTCGGCGTGACATTGCTCGTCAATTGGGGTGTTAAACCTTTTTCCATGGCGCTGCTTGCCTGGTTATTCATCGGTTATTGGTTTCGCGATCTGCTGCCGGCCGCGCAAATTGATGCCTACATCGCCGGCTTGATCATCCTGGCGGCCGCGCCATGCACCGCCATGGTGTTTGTATGGAGCCACCTGATGCGTGGGGAGCCGCAGTTCACATTGACGCAGGTGGCGTTGAACGATGTCATTATGGTGTTCGCGTTCGCGCCGGTGGTGGGTTTTTTGCTGGGGTTATCGGCGATCAGCGTACCCTGGGACACCTTGTTGCTGTCGGTGCTGCTCTACATTCTGGTACCGCTGGCGGTAGCCGGCCTGTGGCGAGGAAAATTGATGGCCCATCCCCAAGGCCCGGTGCGACTCGCAAAAGTCCAGCGCCGCCTGCAACCGTTGTCGTTGAGTGCGTTGCTGGTCACCTTGGTGTTGCTTTTCGGTTTTCAGGGCAAGCAGATTCTCACGGCGCCATTGACCATAGCGCTGCTGGCGGTGCCGATTTTGATTCAGGTATTTTTCAATGCCGGTCTGGCCTATGTGTTGAACCGTCAGGTACGCTCGCCACACTGCGTGGCGGGCCCATCCGCGCTGATCGGCGCCAGTAATTTCTTCGAGTTGGCGGTGGCCACGGCAATCGCGCTGTTCGGGTTCGATTCCGGGGCGGCGTTGGCCACCGTGGTGGGGGTGCTGG
>JAHECY010000147.1 GCA_024641505.1 Gammaproteobacteria bacterium | reverse complement strand
GGAGCCCAAGAAGTATCGCTTACGAATCTTAAGCGTGGCCAACGACCGCATGTTCAACCTGTCGCTGGTCGTGGCCGCGAGCAAGAACTCCGACACTACCGCCGATAGCAACGCAGGCGCCAGCGGAGTGGCGGTGATGTGCGATGGCACGACGGCAGTTGATCCGGCCGATTGCACGGAAGTGAAGATGGTACCGTTTAATGCCTCGCAAAACAAAGCCAAGCCGTTCCCGTCCTGGTGGTATACATCCCAAAAAGCCGGTGTAACGTTTGACGGTCGCCCTTCCGGTGTTTTCGACCCCAGCACACGCGGTCCAGAGATGGTGCAAATCGGTACCGAAGGTGGTTTCTTGTCGACTCCGGTGGAAGTTAAAAACCAACCGGTTAACTTCGAGTACAACCCGAAAAATATCGTCATTGGCAACATCAAGGAACACGCGTTACTGCTCGGCCCGGCCGAACGCGCGGATGTGGTGGTGGACTTCTCACAGTTTGCGGGAGCCACGCTGATTATGTACAACGACTCGCCCGCTCCCGTGCCGGCATTTGACTTGCGCGAAGACTTCTACACTGGTGACTTCGACAACACCGACACCGGCGGCGCGTTTACTACTTTGCCTGGATATGGCCCCAACACCCGCACGATTATACAGATCCGCGTGGCCGGTACCTGTACCAGCGCCAATTGCGGCAGCGGTATCAATCGCGCGCCGACCAGCACCCACCCGCTGGACGATGTCGATGGCAGTCATTTGGCCAAACTGACATCGGCGGTACAAACGGCGTTTCGCACCGGTCAGGAACCCATCATTGTTCCGCAGGCCGCTTACAATGCGGTTTACGGTACTAACGTGGCGGATTCCCTGGGTGGTGATTTGTCGAGAATTTCCGACAACAGCTTGACCTACAAGCCGCTGCTCAACAGCACTGTTTATCCGGCCGGCGTCAGCGCATCGGTGACCTTGGATTTGCAACCAAAATCCATCATCGAGGACTTTACCGTGGACTATGGTCGTATGAATGCGATGCTGGGCGTGGAAGTTCCTCATACCACCGCGATTAACCAGACGTCCATACCGCAAGCGTATATCGACCCTCCCACCGAGTTGGTGAAGATCTCCCCCAACGACGGCTCGCCGGTATCGGGAACGCTGGCCGATGGCACTCAGCTTTGGAAGGTAACGCATAACGGTGTGGATAGCCATGCGATACACTTTCACTTGTTCCATGTGCAAATCGTCAATCGCGTGGGGTGGGATGGCGCAATTAGCCCGCCCCAGGACAACGAGTTGGGATGGAAAGACACGGTACGCATGAATCCGCTGGAAGACATCATCGTGGCGCTGCGCCCCAAGACCATGACGCTGCCGTTCAAGGTGCCAAACAGCCATCGTATTTTGGATCCGTCCCATGAGTCGGACGTCAATCCCGCGCTGTTTGCCAACCTTGATCCAACGTCCGGCAACGCATCGAATGTGGCTAACAATATAGTCACCAACTTCGGATGGGAATATGTCTGGCACTGCCACATCCTGGGTCATGAAGAGAATGACATGATGCGCACCATCGCCGTGGCCCAACCGCCGGAAGATCCGTCGAATCTGACCTCGACCGGGGGTGCCGCCAGCTCGGTAATGTTGACCTGGACCGACAACTCCATCATTTCCAACTGGGTCGCTATCCAACGTGACACGGTAAACACGTTTAACTCCGCCAGCCTGGCGACGTTTAACGTACCGGTCACCGAGTGTGCTGCTCAAACCGGCTGCGCCAGAACTTATGTGGAAAATTCGGTAAAAGTTACCGGTGTTTACTACTATCGCGTGGTGGCCAGAAATACCGTCGGCGGCGGCAATGGCATGCTGGAGGCAGGTTTTGACCCCACTACCGGCGCTTATCTGGAAACCCTGCCGCCGGAACTTGCTACGTTGAACCCGGACTTTATCGGTTATGGTAACGTTACCGCCAGTTCCGCATGGACCGGTGCCACAACCATTCAAGTGTCAGGGACTCCGGTTGCACCCAGCAATGTTTCTATTCAGCGCACCAGCACTGGATCGGCCACTGTGACCTGGACCGACGCCTCAACCAACGAGACCAGGTTCCAGGCTCAGGTTTCCACCAACGGCGGTGTTACCTGGACCAACCAGGGTGCGGCAATCAACCGGAATGCGGCGCAAAGCAGTGCGACCGGTCAAGTACTGACCCGCGACGTAACCGTAAGCAATACTACCAACGCTCGTTATAGAGTGCTGGCAACCAATGCTCTGGGCTCCACGCCTTCCGCAGCGGTTGGTCTCAATAACACGGTTACGCCTTCCGCGCCTGCCGGGCTGTACGCGACCTGGATCCAATTCAATGCAGCCAATGATCGCGTCACGCTCAACTGGTCGGATATCGCCAATAACAACGCGAGCTATACCGTTCAGTCCTGCCTTAATACTGCGGCTAACGCCAACTGCACGGCAGCGAACACGGTCTGGTCGAACCTGACCACTACCTTGGCCGGTAATGTCTCAACCTACACCAGTGGCAATCTGCTACGGGCCAGGTCGTACAGCTTCCGGGTGCGGGCAGTTAATAGTACGGGTATCGCATCCGCGACGCTTAACGCGGGTGTTTCACCGTAAGTTCAGTGGTTGGGCTGTAGATTTCATACAGCCCAACCACCCGGCCAAGATCGATGAGTAGCCACATCTCACCAGTCTCGGCCGGGAAGCAGCAACATCACTAACCCGCCCCGAGCGTAATGTTCCGGGGCGGTCTCTTTATAGAAGCTGTTATGCCCACAAGCATGGTCTCGGTAGTTTTCAAGCCAAACACCCGCCGATCCGATAAAGCACACACGGGTAACTTTCCGGGGAAACGCTGACCAGAACAGCAAGTCACGTAGAATTTTCTTTTACCTCTTGGGCAACCAAGCAGAGTGGAGACGAAAATGGTTGTTTTAACGAATTTACTCGGTGTTGCAGCCGCCAACCCAAGACTGTCACAAGTCATCGTGTTGTTTTGTATGACACTTAGTCTTTTTTCCCCTGAAACTCGCGCCGACGCGGCAGCATCCACCGACGACCTGGTGGCGCAAGGGCGCCGAATCTATCAGGAAGGCATAGTTGCCCCTGGAATTCCATTGCGGGGTAGACGCCCTGACTTGGTCGATGTAGAAGGTCCCGCAGCGGCATGCACCACCTGCCATCGTCCCAGTGGTATGGGAAGCTTCGAGGGGGGTATTACGGTACCGCCAATCACCGGTCGCTTCCTGTTTGCCACCCAGGACCGACCCGTTGCGCTGCTGGATACGCGCGCGCCCAAAAACCTGTCCCGGGCACACGACCCATATTCGGATGCCTCTATCGCGCAGGCCATACGCGAAGGGATTGACGTCGCCGGCCACTCGATGAACCCGGTAATGCCGCAGTACACGTTGACGGATCCACAAATCAAGGCACTGACGGCCTATTTACGTCAATTGTCAGTGGCGCTGTCTCCCGGTGTGGGCGCGGATATGATTCGCTTTGCCACCATTGTCACACCCGGAGTGGAACCCAAGCAGCGCGAGACTTTGGTAAATGTAATGCGCGCTGTATTCAATCAGCGCAACGCCAGTCAACCACATATTTCCGGGCGCATGCGTATGCCCATAGATTTACTGCCCCGGGTATTGCGTAACTGGGAATTGTCGGTGTGGGAGCTAACGGGGGAACCACAAAGCTGGGAAGCGCAATTAACCGAGTACTACCGCCAAGAACCGGCATTCGCGGTAATTTCAGGTCTTTCCACCACTACCTGGACGCCGGTACAAGCGTTTTGCGAGCAGCAACAAATTCCCTGCCTGTTCCCCAGCATTGACCTGCCGCCCGACGAATCCGCTTTTTATTCTCTTTACTATACTCGCGGCGTGGCGCTGGAGGCCGAGGTACTGGCCCGGTATTTGCGCAACCGGACGCAAAAGACGCCACAGCGCCTGGTACAAATATACCGAGACGACACCGTGGGTAACGGTGCCGCCAAGGCGTTGCTGAAGGCGCTGGACAATTCACCCATATCGGTAGAAGACCGCGTATTACAGGCACCAGGCCCCGCCGCCCTCAGTAAATTGTTGAGCGGCCTGGCGGCTGATGACGTCGTCATGTTGTGGTTGCGTCCCACCGACCTCGCGGTGCTGCAAGACGCTGCGCCTGATCACGCCAAGGCGGCTGTGTATATTTCAGGATTTCTGACACAAGGAGCTTACAAGAACATTTCATCGACATGGCAGCCCCAGGTTCGCATAGTCTATCCTTACGAGATAGGCAACCAGCGCCGCGTCAACCTGGCTACATTTCAGGAGTGGCTGAAGGCATGGAACCTACCTCAGGACAATGAAGAATTTCAGTCTGAAGTGTTTTTTAATCTATTGTTTCTGACCGATCTCACGTCCCAGATGCTGGACAATCTTTACCGGGACTATCTGATCGAGCGTGCCGAGGATATGCTGGGCAGGGGCACCAACAGTACCGCCTACCCACGTCTGAGTCTGGCGCCGGGTCAGCGATTCGCATCGAAAGGCGCTTACATTGCGCGCATCGATGGGGATAAATTGTCGGCGGAATCCGATTGGATCGTTCCTTAGCGGTTTTACGGCCGCTCCAGATGCAGGGTATAGGCGACACGATTGCCAAAAAATGCTTTTTTCCTGAATCCGACAGCGCCGGCAAGTCGTATGACTGTGTCACGACCCTGAAAATGAGGATCGAAAATGATTTCTGTCACCGAAAGCATGCCACCGGGCTTGAGCGCGTGAAAAACCTCCTTCAGCGCGGCCTCTCTATTCGGCACTTCACCCAGGACCGTTACCATAAGAGCCCGGTCGAATCGATTGTGTTCAAGTTTATCTTTTCCTAACCCGGCCTCGAGATATTGAATGTTTGTCAGGTTTGCCGAACGCGCTTTTTCCCGGGTTCGAAGCAGCATCCCGGATTGAATATCCACTGCCACCACGACGCCGAGTGGTCCTACCGCCCGGGCGACCGGAATGGTAAGTCGCCCCGGGCCACAGCCGGCATCCAGCACGGCCATGCCCGGTTGAATCTGCAGGTGCTGAACAATGACCGCCGCGCGATTGGTTTTGGTGAAGGGATTATCTAACTCCACCAGCCAGCGCAACCAGACCGGACAGGGAATGGAGCGGCGCCGGGACGCCAGGCGCCATATCACGGAGATTACGACGACAATGCCGACTGTGTTGAGAAAAATATTCATTGTAGTGCTCACGAACCGCTCATCCTTTAAGGTGATTCTATGGATACGCGAGGTTCATTGCCGTATTCTTTTCAATGGCGGCGAACTTTCGCGTGAGCATGGACGGTATCAGCCGCGATTAGCCGACCATGTCCCGCTGCACATAAAACTCAAACCTGTAAAACTTGGGTCAAATCCTTCCCTGCGACTTTAAATGTACTGATATGGCCGGGAATGACCTGACCCTGCTCCTTGAGTTTCTGAACGCTAGTCAGGTTTGCTCGCGACCGCCATCACCGCCGGCCAGTTCAGCCGGTAGGCAGCGTCGCGTTGGTACTGCTGCCCCGATTCAAGGATGTAACGATGTATCTTCGCTAACGCCTCGGGGGTCTGTTTTTCCAGGATCATCGCCATGCGCACCGAGCTTTTTTCCAGGAAAGCCAGCAAGTCCGCTGGCGATTGCGGCTGCCATTGCAGTGGCAACTCCTTTACCTCGACAGCGCGGAATCCTGCAGCGACGAGGGCGCGCTCACATTCCTGATGATCGCTGAATCGAAAAAAAGGCGGCGCCGGTGGCAGTGACACCGCCAGAGTGCCAAAGGTTTCGATCGCCCGCATCACCAGACCGAAAAAATCGTGTTTATCCGGCGCCGACCAAACCGCGAATATATAGCGCCCTCCCGGTTTGAGCACGCGAAAAACTTCGGCAATCGCCCGGTCGGGATCGGCGAAATGCATCAGCCCGAAGGCGCAAGTCACGGTATCAAATATATTGTCGTCGAATGGCAGCGCCTCGGCGTCACCCTCTCGGAACTCGGTACCGGGAAAATTCCTGCTTGCTTCGGCCACCATTCCCGGCGCCAGATCCACACCGATGGCATGCGCGCCACGTTGCGTTGCGTAACCCGCGCCGTATCCGGGCCCGCAGGCTACGTCCAGAAGCCGGCTCTCCGGCGCGAAATCCGCCGCGGCCATCAGAAATTGCACGGCTTCTCGGGTTATTTCCCCGGCATAATCATGATAGAACTTCGCTTTGCCGCTCCATCCTGACAGTTCATACTGCTTGAACGTCGGCTCATGTATTTCCGTTATGTTTTTCAAGCAATGCCCTTCCCGCAATCGCCATCGTCCTTCGATTTTACCTCATTATGGATCGCCGTCCCAGCGCAAGTTTCACGCACCGTGACGGTTCCAGGTGGACTTCTATGATGTCTCCATACTGTCGCGTTCAGATAATCTTGACTGTGTGATTGCCGATGAAAAGGGTATAGTTCCGGATGAAAATATCACTGACATTCGGATTACGTGTCAATCCTGGCGCGTACCCGATTCCATCAGTGCATACCACGCCGGCTTCCAATCTCAAATTTCCCTGGATGTTGCAGCCAACGGCAATGCTTTCGTCGTATGGACAGGCACGGAAGACGTTTGCAAGCATATTTGGTCGAATCAATACACTGTCGGTACCGGCTGGGGAACCCCCCAGCGTTTGAGCGGCGACCAAAGCGGATCCCCCATGGTTGCCATCAACGACAGTGGTAGCGCGATAGCGGTCTGGCATGCTGATACCGACCAAACCGCCTACAAGATATGGTC
>JAHECY010000220.1:89172-90033 GCA_024641505.1 Gammaproteobacteria bacterium | reverse complement strand
TACAAGGAAACAGCGACGCGGATTGATTTGGAGACGATGGATAAGTTGTGTTGGCTGTTTCGGTGCGAGGTGGGGGATTTGTTTGAGTTTGTGGACGGGGGTGAAAAAAGGTAATTATGTTGGTGGAAAAGCTTGTGCATGTTCGTTATTTCAACCTATGCAAGTATTCTCTGTCTTTTTATTTATACCTACACTGCGTAGGTATATCGAAAGTAGCCTTATAACAAATTAAAGCTCACGGGTGTATTTTGGCTTAATAATCTATGCTTTCCGAGATATTCAGGATTTATATTTTCGCCGCCAACAAATGAGGCGTACTTACATATGAAAATTAAGAACAGCACTAATTTACAATTCTCGCAATATGATTTACGCCACACCAGAGAAATGCGCTATCGCAGTAAGGCGGCGTAAAAGTGACCGTCGATCGTCCCAATGAATACTTAATAAGTATTCTCCATGAATTGCGAAAACTCCCGGCAGAGTCCGAGTGGGTGGAATTTAAACATAACAATGACAACGCAGAGGATATCGGTGAGTACCTTTCTGCACTCGCCAATTCTGCAGCGCTATTAGGCAAGGTAAACGCATATATTATTTGGGGAGTCGATGACCAGACCCATGACATACTCGGCACACAGTTTCGCCCCTCATTATACAAAGTAGGTAATGAAGAACTTGAAAGCTGGTTGTTGCGCTTACTGAGCCCAAAAATTAGTTTCCACTTTTATGAGTTGCCCGTAGACAGCCATGTAGTTGTACTTCTTGAAGTCGGAGCAGCTTTCAGGCATCCCGTCCAATTTAAAAATTTAGAGTATATCCGTGTAGGCTCCTACAAGAAGAAGCTAAAGGACTACCCTG
>JAHECY010000220.1:0-89162 GCA_024641505.1 Gammaproteobacteria bacterium | reverse complement strand
CGAGTATTTGACAAAATTCCTTTTGAACGAGAGACAGCCGCAGAAAATATGAGTTCAGATGAGGTTCTTCGTTTACTTGACTACCCTACCTATTTCGACCTCATGAAAATTCCGTTGCCTGAAAGTCGTGATGGCATTCTGTCGTCCCTGAAATCAGATGATATAATTACGTCCGGTAAGGGTGGCCATTGGGACATTACAAATCTAGGAGCGGTCTTGTTCGCAAAAAAGCTGTCCGATTTTCGGAACTTGAAGCGCAAAGCCGTTCGAGTGGTTCAATACAAAGGAGAGAGCCGAGTAAAAACCATCCGCGAACAAGAAGGAACAAAAGGATATGCATCCGCTTTTGAGGGCTTGATCGGATTTATTACCAATTTATTACCCAGCAATGAGGTTATTGGGCAAGCATTGCGCAGCGAAGTACCTATGTTCCCTGAGTTGGCCATCCGTGAACTGATAGCGAATTCTATCATCCATCAGGATTTTCATATTTCAGGCACAGGCCCCATGATCGAAATATTTTCCAATCGCATGGAAATTACCAATCCTGGACTACCCCTAGTAAAACCTGACCGCTTTTTAGATAGCCCACCGAAATCACGTAATGAGGGCATCGCCTCATTAATGCGGCGCATTGGTATTTGCGAAGAAAGAGGAAGTGGTGTAGATAAAGTGGTTTTCGAGACTGAACTTTACCAACTCCCAGCCCCAATTTTTGAAACTACAGACGAACACACCAGATCAGTACTTTTCGCACACCGAGAGCTACGAGAGATGGATAAGGAAGACCGGATTCGCGCGTGCTACATGCACGCTTGCCTGAAGTATGTTCAACGAAATTTTATGACTAACTCCAGTCTGCGGGAGCGCTTCGGTATCGCTGAGAAAAATAGTGCCACCGCCTCTCGAATCATCAAAGAGACAGTGGAAGCATCGCTTATACGCCCCTATGACGAAGGCTCTGGAAAAAAATTCATGAAATATGTGCCAATGTGGTCCTGAAAAATATAGCGGAAAATCCTATTTGATGGTCATTTGATGGCTAGCAAGTTTCACCCTCTTAGAATAAACACATATCTTCAAATAATCATGGAGTTACACGAGAGTTCTTTATTTGATGGCTAATTGATTCAGTATAGAACTGATGGCCTTTTACACAAGACTCATAATGTATATAGGTGCCAGTGATGACATCGTTGCGGATTTTGACGATGAACATTGGCGGCAGGGTAAGAAATCATGACTAGTAGTTTGCTTGAAGTGTTTAGTTGTTACCGGGCACAACAGCTAACAGTCATTAATGACTCCTAGCCTTCATATCTAGTAGCCACTAAAAATCGCTCGTTGAAAACCTGGACACACCACGGACACAGCCTGGACACAACCCAATAAATAAAAAAGGGCTACCGAGATAACCCTTTGTTTATTTGGCGCGCCCGAGACTCCTGATGCGCGCCTGCAGCGCGCACCCTCCGGGCAGCGCTGCGCGCTGTCCCGATCGACTGCAGTCGATCGGTCGAACGGCCATAATATAAATTTCGGTCGGACGCTCGCATCAACTCAACCAACAAATTAAAAAAGGCCCCATGAAGGGGCCTTTTTTAATTTGGCGCGCCCGAGACGATTCGAACGTCCGACCTTTGCCTTCGGAGGGCAACACTCTATCCAACTGAGCTACGGGCGCGGTGGTATTTCAACGATTATTTCAGGCTTTTCCACCGAGGGTGGTCAGTCTGTGGCATAAAACTAACAACCTTGTTGCTATTAGTCTATTGCCAAATCGCCCCTGGCACCGGGATATCCGGGGGGCGAGGGGCGTATAGGATACCTTGCTGGACGGTTCAGGTCCATCGCGGCGCGCATTGGGGCTTCACTTAGCAGTCTTTCTTCTATATATATATAAAAACAAGTGGGGCGGAGCACCTTATCAGTGTTCATTCTATAACCATTGTTATGTTAAGTGATAATCTAAGAATAAATAAAATCATGTGTAGGGGTAGTGGGATATGTCTTTAGCGGATACCAATTTTCTTGTTCGCGAATGGAGCGAAGCCAAGAAAGAAATCATTCGCCTGCGCAAGCGGGTATTTATGGATGAGTTCGGACTGCCGTTGAATTTTCTGCGGCATCGGGACGACGAGTTGCGGTATCACGTGATGGTCTACGACGACCTGACCGGCATGCTGGTCGCTACCGGCAGTCTGCACAATGACGGGCACCTGGGACGCATCGCCATTCTGTCCCAATGGCGTACCCCAAAAGTGGGGCAGGCGGTGGTGTCCTACCTGTGCCAGGTGGCCCGGATCCTGGGCATGGAGAAAGTGTGGTTAAACGCGCCCACGGATACCTTGCCGTTCTACCACGAGAAACCGTTCGCGGCCAAAGGCGACGTTTTCTCGTTTTGCGGCGTACCCTTGCAAAAACTGGAATATCGGCTGCCGAACGTCGCCCATTGACCGGATTTCGATTTACACCCCTGGCCCGACTGCCGGGTCTGGGCTAAGCTTTAGCTTAATTTCTCCTCCCGAGTTTTCGATTGATGCAGCAGGCTGCCCGCAATTCATTACCCATGAACCTGACACGCCGGGGTATGGTGCTGGTGACGCTGGGTGTGCTGTGGATCGGCCATTCCCACGGCCAGTCATTGTCCCTGCCGGGTGAAACTCATTTACATAACATGCGGCAACTGTCCTTCGGTGGCGAGAATGCGGAGGCCTATTTTTCCTTCGACGGCCAGCAACTGATTTTTCAATCCACCCGTGGGGACCGGCAATGCGATGCGATTTTCCGCATGGCCCGCGATGGCAGCCAGGTGCGTCAAGTATCATCCGGGCAGGGCGTGACCACCTGCTCCTTTATCGCCCCGGACAATAAGGCCATCATCTATGCCTCTACCCATCTGGGAGGCGCCGCCTGCCCTCCCAAACCCGATCACTCTCAAGGTTACGTGTGGCCCCTTTATAAAGACTACGATATTTTCAAGGCCGACCCGGACGGGTCGCATCCGGTGCGCTTGACCGACACCCCGGGTTATGACGCGGAGGGTGTGTATTCACCCCAGGGGGACCGCATTGTGTTTACCTCGGTGCGTACCGGTGATCTGGAACTGTTTCTCATGGATCCCGATGGTGGCCATGTGGAACAACTCACCGCTATGCCGGGCTATGACGGCGGCGCGTTTTTTTCCCGTGACGGGCAGTGGCTGGTGTGGCGCGCGTCGCGCCCCACCGGGACAGCGCTGGCGGACTATCGGCGCTTGCTGGATCAGGGCCTGGTGCGTCCCGGCAATCTGGAGCTGTACATCATGAATTTGCAGGATCGCAAGCCGGTGCAGCTTACCGCTAACGGCGCCGCCAATTTCGGGCCATATTGGCATCCGGACGGCAAACACATCATTTTCGCCTCCAATATGCACAACCCCAAAGGCCGCAACTTTGATTTATTCATGATCGACATCGATACCCGGATCGTGGAACGCGTCACCGAATATGAGGATTTCGATGGATTTCCGATGTTTTCCCACGATGGCAAGACCCTGGTGTTCGCCTCAAATCGCAACGGCAAAGTACGCGGCGAGACCAATATTTTTATGGCCGACTGGCAATAACGCCGCGTGGCACCGGATGTGACATCTGTTTATGGTTAAGCCACTTCGTCGGCGACCAGGGCGCCGAACTCACGCGATGCCAGGTAGGTGATGTTGAGGATGGATACGGGTTTTTCCCGGTACTCAAAGCACGACAGCACCAGCTGATTGTAAAGCCCGGCGACTTCTTCCGGCGCGTCAGTGACCTGGTCATCATCGACCGTGACGCGCATCGGCGACCCGTTGAGAATCACCGCCAGGTGCTGCAGGGGTGATTTCGGCGCATGCTGGTAGGCGAGGATGCCGAAGTGATGCACATTGTGCGTCGAGGGCAGGGTGAACAGAGGATTGAGATTGAACACCGGCACCAGTCCTTCACGCCAGGCGATGACGCTATTGCAGTAATACGGCGTCAACGGCACGCGGATCAGGGTCGGCGCGGTCAGATATTCCACCATTTCGATGTCGCTCACCGCCAGGATGAAATCGCTCAGCAGGGGCAGCAGCCAGGCGTGACTTTTAGTCGTCGACATGGGTCTGCTCCAGAAATACATGCATCGCCGACAGTTCCGTCATCACCACCAGATGGTCGTTCATCCACAGCAATTTGCGCAGCGGCGACGCATTGGTCAGCATACAGTCGGGCAGGTCCCGCGGGCGGTTGTCGCCGGTGTCCGGCAGCAAGCGAATATCGTCACACAGCAGGGCAAAGGCCTGGGCTTTATCCTTGCCGAAACACACACAGAAACGCCGTTTTTGCGGCACGTAGCGGCGCAAACGAAACTCCGGCGACAGCGAATAAACCGGCCATTCCGATCCTTCATATTCGATAAAGCCCGCGGCTTTGGAGCCTTGGCGGCTGAAGGCGATGACCGTGGTCACCAGTTCGATGGTCACCACATCCGCCTGGGGCAAGGTCAGGTACAGGTCACCGATGGTAAGCAAGGCGAACTTCTCCGCGCTTTGCCGATAATGGGCCACCTTTTTTTGTTTGAGTGCCAGTGCCATATCAACGACCCATCAGTTGTTCGATGGCGGCCAACAAATCGTCCTCGCCATAGGGCTTCGACAGGTAGCGGTTGACCCCGGCCTGTTCCGCCTGCTGCCGGTGCTTCTGCTGGGTACGTGATGTAATCATGATCACCGGCAGACTTTTCAATTCTTCGGTGGCGCGGATATGGCGCGTCAACTCCAGGCCGTTCATGCGCGGCATTTCCATATCCACCAAAGCGATCGCCACTTTCTGTTTACGCAACAATTCCGCCGCCTCCAGGCCATCGCGCGCCAATACCGGGTTAAAACCGGCATCCTTGACGAACATCGCCAGGGATTTACGCACGCTCAGCGAGTCGTCGACGATCAATACGTCCTGCACGCCAGCCTTGGCTTTGACCACCGCCTGTACGGACGGCAGCGTCGTTGCTTTGGCACTAATACCACCATGTGAGCTGCGCAACATCTCCGGTAGATCCAGTACCGGTACCACGTTACCGTCACCCAGTACGGCGACTCCGGCCACACCGGGCACTTTTTGCACATATTTGCCGGTGCCCTTGATAACCAGTTCGTAACTGTTGATCAACTGGTCGACGGTGACCGCGTAGTTACCGGTATCGGCCTTGACCAGTAGGATGATTTTCTTGCTGCTGATATTACGGTCGCCCAAGGTGGAATTAACCATTTCAGCCAGGGACCGTGCCGGAAAAATATCATTGCCCAACTGAAACGCGACTTGTCCGCCGATTTCGGTCACTTCACCGGTATCCGGCGCCAGAATCTGCAACAGGTAGTTGGTGGGCACGGCAAACAGGTCTTCGCCGGTTTTCACCACCAGCGAGTGACTGGTCACCAGACTGACCGGCAATCGCATCACGAACTCGGTGCCGCCCTGTTCGGATTCCACGATATCCAAACTGCCTTTCAGTTCCAGGATCGCGGCATGCACCACGTCCATACCGACACCGCGCCCGGAAATCTGGGTGGTGGTGTCGCGGGTGGAGAATCCCGGCACCAGAATCATGCGGCCCAGATCGCGTTTATCGAGGTTTTCCTTGTCGCCCAGCAGGCCTTTCTTAACCGCAGTCTCTCGAATCTTTTCGTAGTTCAATCCGCCGCCGTCATCACCACAGCGCACCACGAAATTGTTACCTTCACGGGAATAGCTCAGGGTAATGGTGCCGGCTTCCGGTTTACCTTTCTGGCGCCGCAGATCCTCGGCTTCGATACCGTGGTCGACGGCATTGCGCAACATATGCATCAGGGGATCCGCCAGTTTAGCGAGCACATCGCTGTCGATATGCATGTCCTCGTTTTCCAGCACCAGATCGACTTTCTTGCCCGTGGCCCGACAGGCTTGACGCACCGCGCGCTGCAGGCGCGAACTCAGCGTGTTCGCGGCTTCCATGCGCGTGGTCATGACCAACTGTTGTAACTCCTTGTTCAACCGTTGTTGCTGCAAGAACAGGCCTTCCAGGGTACTCAGTTCACTTTGAATTTGATGCGATACTTCTCGGGAATCGGCCACGGCCTCGATAAAGCTGTGCGTGGTACCGTAAAGCTCGTCATATTGATCCATTTCCAGGGGATCGAAATTTTCACTGTTTTGCGGACCCAGGCGCCGCAAGCGCCGCTGCATGGTGGATTGGCTGCGCACCCCAACCATGTTTTCCAGGTCGAAGCGTCGCTGTTGAATTACCGCTTCCTGCATACCCATGGATTTGCCACGCTGCAGCAAACGATTGATATGCTCCTTCACCTGGGCGATGGCGATCGACACTTCACCGAGCAGACCGATCATATCGTCCACAGTGGTGGTCGGCACGCGCAATGTTTCCAGCGCCTGACCGCGCGTCTCCATGTCGGGAGCCGTTTCCGACTCGGGCACGGCGGCGGCCATCGGGGCCGCATTCGGTGCCTGCGTGGCGCCGGACAGGCTGCCCACATCGCTCTCCCGGATCTCACCTTTATCCACCCGGTTGGCCCAATCCAGAATGCGCTGCAGCAAACTCAAAGCGTCTGCCGGCGCCGGCCCCTTGCCCTGCAGCGCATCGAGCATTCCCTCGAGGCAGTCCGCGGTCTCTATCATCAGTTCCGCGAGACTCTTGGGAGGTGCCATGCGGTGGGTGGACAAATACTCCAGGATGTCTTCCACATGATGGGTGAGATTGGCCAGACCCCGAATACCGATAAGATTGCCGGAACCTTTTAAAGTATGGGCGATACGTTGCGCCACCTTGACATTTTCCGCCAGATTTTCACCGGCGGCAATCAAGGCGATGGTAAGTGAAAAGCGCTCGGTTTGCGCCGGCGCCTCCATAAAAAATGCGTCGATCAAATCCTTGCTCGCGTCGGCGGAAATCTCCAAGGCCACATCTTCAGCGCTGGCCAGGCGCTGACGTTCAGGTACCGGTTCGGGCTGCACGCTCTCATCCATGCCTTTGGACAACATTACGTACAGATCGCGGCCTTTTTCACCGCTGATCGGTTTCGGCCAAGCCTTGTCTTGAAAGTGATTGAGCAACATCACACAACTGGAATCGTCGGCGGGATTTTGCAAATAGGTCAACACTAATGCGGTCCAGCGCGCCAACACCGGCGCCACTTGTTCCCGAGCGTGGAGCTCAAACGCGCTCATGCGATTGATATTGTCCTGGGCGAAGCGGCATACTTCATAGAGTCCGGTAAGACCCAGGGATTCGCTGGCAAGCATCAGGCGTTCAGTGAGTTCACTGTAAGACCGTATCGCGTTGTGTAGCGCGGTCGGATCGGCGCTGCTGGTGATTATCGACTCCAGCTTTGCCAGTTGCGGACTGACTTCCATGATTTCCGCGCGCAGCACATCCAGAATGTTATCGGCATTGAACTCCTCATCCGGACCAAACTCCGCATCGGGCGCGAAGTCCAGATCATCATCCAACGCGAATTCGTCACCGGTTTCCGTGTGCGCAGCGCTAGGCGGCAGCAGCACGCCATCAATATCTCCGTCCATTTCCGCTTCCAGCGCCGCCATGTCAATACCTTCCAGGTCATTGAGCACGGCGTCATCGGCACCGGTTCCAAGGTTCATACCAGCATCGAGCGCCGATTCATCGGTGGGCAGAAATATTCCGTGCATATCTTCCGCATTCAACACAGCGTCCAGGTCCGCCGCATCGATGCCGGCGAGATCATTGAGCACGTGCTCGGCTCCACCGTCGCCCGGGGCCGCAGTCTCGGCCTCGTCCCTACCAAAGTCCGCAATCGCATCATCGCCAGCATCCGACGCCGGTAGAAAAATACCGTCCATGTCGCCATCCGCCATTGCCGCTTCAAACGCCGCCATGTCGACCCCGTCGAGATCATTGACCACGTCACCGAATTCGTCCATCGTTGCGACGGGCGGCGGCGTCTCGATACCATCGTCATCGGACATGCCCATCATGGCATCGTCCGTACCTGCGGCAGTGGCTAGCAATGCGGCGTTAAATGCCGCAATCTCATCCACCAGATCCCCACTCACGGATTCATCGGGATCATCACTGATCAACCAGGCATTGCCATCATCGCCAGCGTCGGTATCCTGATAGCGTGGCGCCATGGCCACCGCGCCGACGGAGGCATCTTCCGCATCTTCCGCAAACTCCGGCACGTCAGCTGAAGATGCACTCGCTGTCACGTCGGCGGCCATGTCGTCGGCGTCGGGGGAAATCGACAGCACCGGTTCCGGTATGTCGGTATCCCCCATCAGTTGGTGCATTTCCGCCGCCAGATCCACCACCGCGTCGTCAAACGGCATGCTGATGTCCGGAATTTCTTCCGTGTCGAAAAATGCGTCACCTGAAAACGGCGCAGCCGCGAATTGCGGTAGATCCGGCGCCACCATGTTGTCCTCCGGCTCACCGTCAAGAAACAGTGAATCCGGCAGTGCCGCGTCCGGCGGTGTGGTCAGCACGATCTCTTCATCGACCCCTGCATCATCGACCGGTATTTCGCTGGACGACACCGACGCAGGTGCCGCGAGCCGGTCTTCCTTATATTGTTGCACGAAGCCCAATACATCCGAGCACCAGGCCGGCAAGGCGGCGCAAATGGAAACCATGGGATCGGCGTCTTCCTCATAGTGACGCAAGGCGTCGAGCATGGCACCAGCGCCTGCCGCCGCATCGGTAATTCCGGCCAAGACCGCGTAACTCTCGATGTTATCCAGTAACAGAATCAGTGCTTGCCGGCAATCTTTCAATTCCTGCCGAGTCTTGGCCTGGGCGAGAATCTTACGAATTTCCGCGAAATCCTCGATACCCCCGGACAAGCTGTTTTCCAACAAGGCAATCGCACCGTCATCAGGCACACTGAGAGTTCCAACTTCATGTTGAATTTCAGCCACGGGCACCGGTGTCGGCGCCCGTTTCGGCGTGTCCTCCGTCAGCGGTTGCGTCAGGTCACCCTTAAGATCCATGGCCGATATATCCGTGATCTGCGGCATCAAGTCCGGGTGAAAATCATCATGGCCGGTATCCGCCGCCGACAACTGAGCAGACGCGGCACCGTCGGAGGCGACCATCGTATGTTCGAGAAAATCCCGATCACCGGCGGTGGTGCGGCTGTCGAGCAGCGTGTCATCGATATTGTCGTCCGGAAAACTAGTGTCGACCTGCGGATTGACGGCCTCGATACCCAGCGCTCGCTGCAGACTATGCTGCCGATCTTCCGGCAAGGGCGCCAGCAACCGTTGCAGTAGCGCGGCGTTGTCGGGTTCTTCCAGGTGCGCGAGTACATCCGTGGTCCAGGTGAGCATGCTTTGCAGGGTAAGACTCAGCGTGGTTTCGTTATCCACGGTCAGTGTCTTTAAATGCCGCCACATCTCCTCACACAGGCGGTGCAAATTGGCCAGATTACCTTCGTTGGCGGCAGAAGCGATATTTTCCAGATGATGCAGGCAGGAACGCAGGTGGTCCGCGGGCTTACGCCCGGAGTCTGAACCTATGCGTTTTTGAACAGTGCGTAAGTGCGCTTGGGCAAAGAGAATGGAGTCCCGCAGCACTTGCCAGCCGCTGGAGCCCATATCCATTTTTTCGCCGAGGATCGTCGCGCGCATGTTCCGGATTCTCCCGGGTTCGGTCTGTTTGTTATGCGCTCACCTTCAGAGTGAACAACTGCACTGCCTCTTGCAAATCGTGCGCGTAACCCACCATGGCGTCGGTGGTTTCCGCCTGTTCTTCCAGCTGCTGACCAGTCAGTTGCGTACTGCGGCGAATTCCCGCAGCATCCCGACGCAGTTCATTGATCGAAATCGATTGCGCCACCGCTTGGTCGGAAATTTTCATGACCGCCTGCACCAGATCCGCTGTATTCGCCTGGGTTTCCCGCATCTGACGACCGGCAAGCTCCGCCAATTCCGACCCGTTCACCACCTGGGTGATCGTCTTGTTCATGGTGAGCATGGTTTCCGATGTTTCTGTCTGAATATTGTGCACCAGCGCGGCAATTTGCGAGGTCGAGTTACGTGAGTTTTCCGCAAGACGCTGTACTTCGTCTGCCACCACCGCGAAGCCGCGGCCCGCATCACCGGCCGCCGCCGCCTGCATACTGGCATTAAGCGCCAGCACGTGGGTACGTTCCGCGATGTTGTTGATAATTTCCACGACCGAGTTAATTTCCTGTGAACGTTCACCCAAGCGCTTGATACGTTTTTCCGTTTCAGAAATGATTTCTCGAATTTCGTTCATGCCTTCAACGGTGCCGGTTACCGTCTCCAACGCCTTCTCAGTGGTACCGGACGCCTGCTCCGCCGCGCCGCTGCAGGCTTGCGCCAGATCGGCCACGCCTTGCATGGCCTGCGCAGTTTTATCGAGAGCGCGTAATGTTTCTTCGACCACCTGGCGTTCTTCCTGTGCCAGCTGAATAACCGAGTCACTGCGTTCTTTTACCGTATTGGAGGCGGCGGCCACTTCCTGCGCTACGTTACGAATTTTATGCAATACCTCATTGGTACCCTTGATCATCTTGTTGAGACCGTCGGCTACCACCCCGGTGATATCCTCGCGTACCGGCACATGAATCGACAAATCATTCTCGGAGAGTTTCGCGGTAGCTTCCATGAGCTCGATAATCGAGTTGTTAAGCGCCTCGTTTTCCGCTTCCATTTTCGCCAGCGTCGCTATACGTTCATCCACCATTTGATCGAAAGCCAGACCCAGCTCCTCGAGCTCATCACCGCTGCTGATGTCGGCACGGGCGGTCTGATCGCCCGAAGCGACGCGATGCACTACGGAGATCAACTTGGTCAACGGCTTGACAATGGAGCGCCGCGCCCAATAGGCAATGCCCAGAGAAATGATACACACCAGCATCAGCAAGGGTACGAACATGGTTCCGGTACTTTGGTGGTGACCACCACCGGCCATGGACAAACTATGGTCAACCAGCCACCAGGTCTGCTTGGCGCCCTTGATCTTGATCGCCTTGTATGTAGCCAGGTGATTACCGGCATCATCCATCACCGAACCGGTAGTCTGTCCCTGCATCGTCTGCCAGGCTACTTTGTGATTTGTCGCAAAACTTTCCTTGCTATCAAGATCCCGGGGTCCGCCCCAACGCTTCTCGGCATCACTGTGATACAAGTAGAATCCATCATCGGACACCAGCAAATTACTACCAAGCTTGTCGAGCGCCGGTTGCGCGAGTACAGTCGCCAGAATAATGCCGGCGCGGCGGCCATTGGGATAGTAGACGGGTGTCGCGTAGTGCACCACCGGCTGTAGTGGTTTCACCAGAGTTCCCTGGGTGCGATTCAAGTGCAAGCGGGAAATATATATTTCGCCGCGTTTAATACCCGTGGCCGATTTGAAATAGTCCACGGCATTGTCATTCAGCATATCTTCACGGTCGGCGGATTTGTGCTCCCCGCTTTCCTGGGTCGACTTCACCGTTTCCTGACCCAGTTCGTCGACATATGCAAGTTGTTGATAATAGCCGCCGCGCGCCTGGGCGTAGCGATTGATCTCCTTACCCAGCACCGTGAACGAGCTTTCCAGCTCTGCGCTGTTACGCAATGACACCGCCTCGAGATATCGGGCCAGAAACTGCGATTGCGCCAGATAAATTACATCTTGCTTCGCTGTCGAAAAATACTGCTCGATGTTTTCACTGTGCGTCATCAGTAATTGTTCATGGGTGCTCATGGCTTCCTCCATAAACAAGGAAGATGACGACTCTTTAGAGTAATATGCAATTACCGCCACCGGCATCACCGTGACGACAATAAATGACAACATCACTTTATTGCCTACACGTTTGAAAAAACCAGACCGCAGATTCATTTGTCACTCCTTACATGACACACTGTCGTAAACTCCATCATTGCAATTAGAGTGGCGCGCCCCATTACGCCGCCACCAGACCGCTTACCGCGGAAAATAGTTCATGCACATCCCAGGCAATCCACAACTTACCGTCATGGCGGTAACAAAGCCGTACATAAGGCTGCAAATTGGCCGGCAACGGAGGTATCGCCGCCATGCGTTCTTCCGGATCCAACTCCACGCGTATTGGCAAGTCTTCAATCAACATGCCGACAGCGGCTTCTTTCTGGCCGTAAATGAGATATTTGAAGCGCTTTTTTCCGCTGTCCTGTTGTAAATTGAACAACAGTTTCAAATCAAATATTGGCACCATATTGCCGCGTTGGTTCGCTACGCCGTGCAACCAATCCACCGTATTCGGCAGACGACATATCGCTAGCTGGTCGAATACTTCACATACGGATTTTTCTGTTGCCAGCAACAGATGCAAATTCCCCAAAGTAAAAGCATGGCCCCGAAACCGATAAATTTCGTCCGGGTCGACGTAGGCGTTCGCATCGACGTCCGGCAGCTGAAATTTTCGATTTAGCACCTCGCTCGGCAGTTTCCCCGTGGCCATGGTCTTATGCTAGAAGTATCTGGTAGTCATTGGACACCGGCATGAGATTCAACCGAATGCCTTGATCTTTTCCAAAATCTGTTCTTCCGTATACGGTTTGCCGATCAGACCACGCCCACCCTGTTTCTGGGCCCAGATCGCATCCGCTTTCTGGCTTTTGCTGGTAACGAACACCACCGGGATATTCTTGGTTTCGGGGTTATCGGCTATTTCCCGACAAGCGCTGAAACCGTCCATTTCATCCATGATCACATCCATGAATATCAGGTCCGGCTTTTCGGAACGCGCTTTGGCGATCGCTTCTTTGCCCGAGGACGCGGTAATTATTTCACAGCCGCTTTTTGCCACAATCGCCTGCAAATTCAGCAACTCCATGCGTGAGTCATCCACCAACATAATTTTACGTACAGCCATTGTCTCTCCTTTAACCGCCGTATTGGCTAGTCCAAGTTAAATTGTGAAAATCATGCGCCGCTTTTCGACGCATTGGCGATGTTCTCTTTGCGTGAATCATCCATTTCATTAAACGCCTTGCTTAACACCTGTTTCAATTTCGCCTCTTCCGGCGGCTTTGTAAGGTAGTCATTGCAGCCGGACATCGCACCACGTACTTTGTCGAACGGCGACTTTTTACTGGTAAGCATGACCACATAGGTCGGGTGATTGGCCTTGATCCATTTACAAACCTTATAGCCATCCGCACCGGGCATGACCACGTCGAGGAATACAAGATCATATTGCGGATTGGCCTGTTTGATCTTACGCGCACCTTCTTCACCGGAAGCCGCAAAATCAATGGTGATTGCTTCCGCAGTCAATTCCGGAAGCTTATGTTCAAGAAATTTACGCACTGGCAGGCTGTCGTCCACCACCAGAATTCTCATGGCATCGCCGGCGATTACCCCGGAATCCGAGGACAGAGACGACGTAGTCGCGACCTTCAATGCGTACAGCAGCTTCTTGAAGGTCAGGGGGCGCTTCAAGGTGATATTTTTACCTATCGCCTTGTCGCCGGAAGTTATCATCACCGGAATCACGGTCTGCTTTTCAGCATGCAGAGCCTTCCATTTTTCCATGCACGCGGGCACATCGGCATCCACGAATACCAGGTCGGGTGATCTACTTTCCTGATCGCTCGGTTCCTGATAGATCTCATGCAATCCCGGACTTAAATTAAAAATACTGGACAACAGGTTGTGATTTAAATCTTTGCAACCTATTTGTGCTATTACAGCTTTGTCACGCAGCATGCCTTAAGCTCCCTTCAAAACCTTGGTAATTTATTTTTCTATCCGCAGCCTTACGATGCGAATGAACTGATTGAAAACGCCAACGTTTTTTCAACAAATTTCTCTGTTTGCCTTAGGGGGAAAATTCCCTGTGGCTCCCTGAAAACCGTCGCTGTTGATGGTAAATCCCCGTATCACCATCGGTACCACTAATTAACAGGCGTTTAATCACCTGGCTACCACACGATCCTGGTGGCATAACGATCACTCCCGGGTAACAACAGTGCACTGCAGGTATTCACCCTCTACTGCTTCCGGATACTTCAAACCAGAGATTACCTTTGAATATCGGTATCTAAATACGCTTCTTTAGATTTAGAATCATCGTTCCGCAAAACAGGGCATCACAGTTTCGAATTTCGGGTTTTGTACCGTATTTGGTATCCCGACATCGTATATGCTTATCCGATTTAGTGATGAATGGTCGGCGCTACCCTCCGCCCGCGATGTCCGCTCAGTAAGCGATCAACAGATGTTTAAGTTCGTGGAGATCATTCTTGGCGCGCGTGATGATTTCGTAACTGTGCTCGGGATTCTGTTCGCTGAAACCCAATTTGCGAAACGCTGGAACTTCATTGATATGAGGAATATCCTTTTCCTTTAACGGGGGGGTCTCTTCGTTGAGCTTCTTGCCAATGAAACTGTGCAGCTGCGCCACCATGACGATGTCGCAATAATCCGGTACCGGCGATGGATTGCGGCGCCAGTTTTCCGCCTCCCGCGCCACCGCGACAAAATCCCTGGGGAAATGCCATTTCGCCATCATCAGCGCGCCCAGATCGGAATGAAGGTCACACAGCAGATCATCAAAGGTCTGTTCGTCCCGTACCAGGTGCGGATAACGATCCGCATAGATAATTACGGGCAGCATCCCGATATCATGCAGCAAGCCCATGAGCAGGGCGCGATCGGGATCAAACCCGGGCATATCCTTGGCAATGTTGTAACTTACCGCCGCCACCTCGGTACTGTGTTTCCACAGATCCACCATGCGTTTACGGGTATAGGGTGCATGGCTGGTAAACAAATGTTCCGTGGCGTGAAGGATCACATAGTCCCGCACCACATCCTTGCCGACCCGCAGAATCGCCTCCCTGGCGGTTACCACGGGAGCTTGCTGGTAAAAAACCGGGCTGTTGGCAATTTTGATGAGCGCCGCCGCCAACGCCGGATCGCTGATCAGCAGACGCTCCAAGTCGCCGTCGTGACCGCCCGCGGCCATGATATTGCGCACCCGGATCGCCACATCGGGTAATGGCGGCAAATCCAATTTATCGTCAAGCAAGGCCTGATGTATCAATTGAAAAAAGCGATTGCTTACCATCGCTTCTGGAAGATATTGCTCTTCCATGTACTCTTCATAGTGACGCTGGCGACGCGTGATATTGTCGAGTACCTTGTTGGAAACCCAGATATACCTGATATCTGACAGACAAAATACGTCATAGTGATGTGGCGTCAAATGGGATACCGGATCCAGCACCCGCTCGTCATGCTCTTCCAGGGTAGTTTCCCGACCATCTTCCGCCACCAGACGTAATTTTCCGTGCACCAGATAAAGCGCTCTGTCATCCAGGGAACCCAACTCGATCAAGCAATCACCGGTCTTTGCGACATGTACCTCGGTGGTGACCGCAAGCGCACCTACCTCACTTTTGGTAAGTTGGCTTAACGGCCTGCGGCGATGCAGCCATTGAGCGTCAATGTAAGAATAAGGAGTTGTTGTCATTCGCGAATAATGCTAATCCTTTACTAGCTTTATCGGATTAATGCAGCAGAAAATTAGATGTAAGATTCCAAAGGACGCTAGCCGAGGGAATTTACCAACGGAATGCACCGCCATAGCGCCGATGAAGCCAGACCTCTCCGATAAAAATTTACGATGCGTAACCCAACAATCGTCGTTAACTTGCCCGTTGATAACCACACATACTTCCCCTTCAATCAGGAACCTTTGTTAGCAATGTCTACAAAGTAACGCAAAATAGCAAATTCCAAAAACCGATCTACACCCCCATTGAGTGCATTAATTAACGCAATATCAATGAGATGTAGCGCATAAGGACGGATGGCACATTGTTTGCGCCACCAAGTGTGACTCACACATATAAGGAGATTTAAAATGGATATATTCATCACTCCCAATGTTGGCCGGTGGGACGCCGTTCTACGCATTGCAGCCTGCGGTGCATTGATGGCAAACATTTTTATCCAGCCCAGCGCCACCACCGCCGCGCTGGCGCTGGCAATGCCCTATCTGTTTTTTACTGCTTTTGCCTCCTGGGATCCATTGTATGGACTGGTGCGTTTGCTCTTTACGCGCCGCTTCAGCAACAGATCCGCGGCAGGTATGCCTGGAACTGCGCACTACGCTGGCTAAAATTAATATGGCGTTAACCTCAGGCAATGGGAACAGGGACGTTCCCGTTCCCTGTCCAGAAATAACCTTTTAAATAACGCGTTCACCATTAGAGAGACAGGAAAAAAAAGGTTTTAAAGCTTGGTTAAGACCTTCATCCAAGAATAGGCGTTAGAAGGGTTTGCAGGGCGTACGACTAGACACCGACGCACTATATTTCCCGGATACCGGCAAACATAACTTGAGTGATCAGTAGCGGTGATGATGGACAAGGACGGCTCGGCAATGAATCGTGCATGGCAAGTAATGGATGAGCAACCCGTCACCGCGCTGCTCGCAGAGTTGTCCCTGCTGGCGGCGCGTCAGGCGTCTGCAAAGCAGAACATACCGGAAATTCTACAGTTGCTTGCCGACCGTACCGGTCTGACAAAGATCCGATTATTGCTGCATGACAATGCCGGACAATTACGCATTCGTTATGCCGTGGGCATGGAGCGCGCGGAAATGTCCCAGGGCAGTCTCGCATCGGGCGGCAGCATAACTGGCCTGGTCTGGGAAAAATCACGGGCGGAATGTCGGCAGGTCGAAGCGGATAACGCGCTGTTTCCACCCTATAGTCCACCATTCACAGTGCCCGGCATGCGCGCGCACGGTAACATAGCGGTGCCCATCATCGTCAACGGTGATTGTATTGGGGTGTTGGCCGCTGGCACGCGGGATACCATGAATAGTGATCAAGCGCAGCAGATATTGCAGATTACCGCGATCATTACCGGTCAGTTGTTATCCCTGAAAACGCATGCCGAAAACCCTGAATCCATCGCGGAACATGCCGGCGGCCACCACCTTGAGTCTCCGGAGTCGCGCGCTACGTTTGGCATTCTCGGTCACAGCCCCGCATTGCAGGATGCCTTGCATAAGGCGCGACGCGCCGCCACCTCCCACGCGCCAATCATGTTATACGGCGAAACCGGCACCGGCAAGGAGCGCTTTGCACGCATGATCCACTTGGCCAGTGATCGGCGCGATCAGCCTTTTGTTTGCATCAATTGCGCTACCGTGCCGGAAAATCTCCTGGAATCAGAATTGTTGGGTCACGAGAAAGGCAGTTTCACCGGTGCCACCGCCATGCACATCGGCAAATTTGAGCTGGCCAATGGTGGCACCTTATTTCTGGACGAAATCGGGGAAATGAGTCTGTCAGTACAAGCGAAGATATTGCGGGTACTGCAGGAACAGGTTTTTCAACGCGTCGGTGGAAATCAGGACATCGCAATCAATGTCAGGGTCATCACCGCCACCAATAAAAATCTCGAAAATGCGGTTAACGTCTGCACCTTCCGCCTGGATCTCTATTATCGCCTGAACGTGATTCGTATCCAATTACCGGCGTTACGCGACCGCGGCAGCGATATCCGTCTGCTTGCATCGTATTTTCTGACGCGCGAAAATCAGCGTTACGGGCGCAATCTAGTGCTTAACCGTGAAGCATTGGATATGCTCGAACAATATCAATGGCCGGGCAACGTGCGGCAACTTGAAAATATGATGACGCGCGTCGTTATCATGTCTGACCGGGACACGGTTACCCGAGAACAGATGGCGATACTACTGGAGGAAGAAAACACAATTGGTATCAACGGCATGGCGCCAACCCCTGGCAGCGTTACGCCCGCGGCACCCGTAATTCCCGTTCGTCCGTATTTTCGGGTCGACGACCAGGAGCGCGAACGCATCGAGGACGCGCTGCGTCTGAGCCGCGGCAACAAAACTTCCGCAGCGCAATATCTTGGGCTGAGCGTCCGACAATTGCATTATCGTGTGCGCAAACTCGGCATTCATTGACGGCGGTCATGGGCAGCAGCGCGCAGTTGTGATCTTGCCGTGATATTTGTCTGGCAACATGCCCGGTATGATGCGATACCAACTCCCACATTTGAGGTACCTGGCCGGACTGCTGGCGCTGTTCGCCACCCCCTGCGTCCCGGCTCAGACATTGACCTTCAGCAGTGGCAATTCTCAGGTGCGCATTCTGGAACTCTATACCTCTCAAGGGTGCAGCAGTTGCCCGCCGGCGGACGCCTGGTTGCGTCAATGGCGAACCCGTCCCGAGGTATGGCGATCGGTGATCCCGGTAGCGTTCCATGTGGACTACTGGGACTACCTGGGTTGGCATGATGTATACGCCAATGCCGCATACAGCGACCGGCAGCGGGTTTATCAGCAACTGGGCCATGCCCGATCGGTGTATACACCGGGATTTTTCCTGGCTGGCCGTGAGTGGCGTGGCTGGTTCCAGGGTGCCGCGCTTGACCCTGGGGTGTCCATCGCAACCGGCGAACTCACAGTCACATTACAGGGCGACATACTGGAAGCCGCATATTTCAGTGTCGGAGACACGGCAACGCCCTTGTATCTCATGGTCGCAGCTTTGGGATTTGACCTGCACGCCAGCATTGCCCGCGGTGAAAATGCCGGCCGTCAGTTACAGCACGATTTCGTGGTCATGGATTTGCAACGCTTGGCCGGCCGCACCCACACTGGGGCATGGCGCTGGCATGGGGAGATGTCAACGCTGGCAGCGCCGTTTGCGCCGGTCCGAGGAGTGGCGTTCTGGGTGGCAGGTGGCGACGATCCTACGCCGCTACAGGCAACCGGGGGCTGGTTGCCTTGACCAGGTAATGTGGGCGTGGTTCTGGCGCAGATAACGCTCGGTGAGATACCATGATTGCGCATGGCATCTTGCACCCGTGACGCAATAAATACCGATCAATGTTCCTGGAGGTCTTGCAGCACTTTGACTTGTTCGATCAGACCCGCGTCGCCCACCAGAGCTTCTGCCTCCGCTTCCAGAAGGTTCACTTCCGGATCCACCTCTGCCTTGGCTTCATCGGCAAACCAATAATCCAATGTCAGTGCCTGATTCATTATCT
This sequence comes from Gammaproteobacteria bacterium, assembly GCA_024641505.1. Classification (GTDB taxonomy): domain Bacteria; phylum Pseudomonadota; class Gammaproteobacteria; order SG8-11; family SG8-11; genus UBA6920. Next base: position 70,097 of record JAHECY010000220.1, on the reverse strand, counting down.
GCGCTCCACTATCATACAACGTGTGATAAACGCCACACCTTGTTACATCGATACCACGGTCAGGCGGGCGAACCCCTTGGGCAAAGTTAGCGAGAGCCCAGTACCTGCTTCTATAACGTGAGCGTACCCAGAAACTTTAACAGGACCGAATTAGTTAATTGGATACGCCTCTATCGAAGGATTTTATATCACGCCTAGCAAGCTGTTAGTACTGCTTATTCGTTATAGCTACATCGTTATTATATACATGGCGCCTATTTACTTCTGCGCATTGGTATTAAGCACGCCAACTGATATGCAAATTTGCTATATGCACACGCCGCCTTGCCCGCTATCAAGTGACGAACGACACTGCAAAGTTTCGTAAAAATTTCGGGACTGGTCATTTCGAGAATTACTTTTTGGCGCGTGCTGCCGCTGCGTGCGCACCTCGCACTGTCACCGGCGATGTCAATTAGTCGAGATACACTCGGTGTTCCTCACGCACCAGATCACGCTGTTGGCGCAACCACACCGCGTCATACCGGCGGGCGCCAATGAGAAAATAGTAGGCGTTGGGTGCACCGCGTTGCCGATAGTATTGATATACCATCATGTAGCCTTGCGCGGTACGCTGATGATCCGTGGGCGCCAACTGGGCAACCGCCCGTTGCAAAGGTGGTATTGTTAACAAAAATTCACGTTGCAGCCGATCTGGATGCCGCATACTGGCGGCATTGGCACGATAGATCAATGGCCACAACATGGGGTCACCGTAAAATTGCTTGGCCAATCCCCACAAGCTGTCACCGGCCTGTACCTGATACTTTTCGAGACCGTCAAAGTAATTACTGTCCGGGGTCGCTGGCGTAGACACCGAGGGCGCGAATTCGTCGCCGGCATGTAGCACACTGTGGCGCGGCACACCCGCGTCGCCGGCACTGGCCGTGATTGCGGACTTATTCGGGAATTGGTGCTGTGCATTGCGGGTCGCCACCGGGACCGTGGTACCGCTTGCCAACGCCGACATGCCAACGTCCTGACCGCTCAAGTCCACCGTCAACGCCATCAGAATCAAAGGCAGCGCGGCTGCTAACGCGGCCCAGGTCTTGGGATGTTCAATTGCCAGCAATCGTTTGGGTGCCCGGTCAAGCTGCGTATAGTCTTCGTTGAGGGCGGCGGCCATCGCGGCGGAAACTGTTGATACCGGGTTGGACATGGCGGAAGAATGTGCCGCTTGCGCCTGGGCGGTTTGGTCCGAGGGCGGTTGAACCACCGCCATCGGCACCACCGGGCGGGGATCGGGTTCCACCAGTGAGCGCAGCGCTTGCGCGGGAGTAAAGGTTACTTTGGGGTGCGCCGGCACCAAAAGTGGTTTTCCGGATTGCGGGTGCTTGATGCGATGCTCGCGCACCCAACGGACGCGGAAAGTGCCGAAATTGAACAGCCTGACGTGCCCTGCCTGCAGCAATCCTTCACGAATGATCTCGATCAGCGCCAGCATTACCGGATCGAGCAGATCCGCTTCCTGACCGGCGGCAGGTAATTCGGTACGCGTACCGATTTGCGCGTTCATTGCGACGACCCTGATGACCCGCTATTACGGACAATTTTTTTAAACCGGGCGTCCAATTTGAAACCGATCTGTTGGCGCGCCGGAATATAGCAGTATGCATCCTTGCCGGGAATGAAATTGCGGCGCGCACGGCTGGTTTTGATACGCAATTCACCCAGACCGGGGAGCGTCACTAAGCCGTTCTCAATCAACACCTGGCGCAGCTGCGCCAGCTTAGTGCGCAGCAATACCCGCGCCTGGGTTTGACTGATATTGAGCTTGAGGGCAAGGCGTCGGACTATATCATTGGTCGTCAAGGACATCTTTCACCGCAGTCTGCGCGAAAACCTATGGTATATATCGTACGCTCAGCCTGCCACTGCAGTTTATGTGGCACTATAAGAATATTCAGAAATGAAATAACAACGCCATGCCGGCACTGACCGGCCACATCGCGGCGGCCCTCACCGGTGCCGCCGCGCGCAGAAAAACTATAGAACTACTTATTTTCCAGCATCTTTGTCGTTTGGAAAGTATTCTTTACCAATGCATCCGCGTCAACCTGCGGCACATGGCACTGGGTGCAAAAATAGCGCCGCGGGGCCAGATCGGCCAGTTCGTTGCCGTCCCGATCCTTGAAATGGCTGATACCAATCTTGGTGGCGCCGGTTTTCGGCGCCATATTCCAACTGTGGCAGGTCATACAGGCATTGATTTTCAGGTTAATGTCAAATCCGTCAATTGCGTGGGGTATGACCGGCGGTTGTTGAACATAGTTGCGTGCTACCTTGCCCTTCCCGCTCTGCCATTGTTTCTGATCCACCGCAGGATTATTATTCGTGAGTTCGGTGTCGCCACGCAAGGAACGCACACCGCCATGGTCCGCCAAAGCGTCAGTCACGCATACCTGCAAACCTAACACCACCAGGCCCAAACATAGTTTTTTGCTAAAAGTTTTCGTGTTCATTGTGTATCGTCCTCTCGATTTTGTCGCCGTTCAGACCCGCACCAACTTGACCGCGCATTTCTTGTAGTCAGTCTGCTTGGAAATGGGACAAGTCGCATCCAGGGTGACCTTATTGATCAGCACGCCGGCATCGAACCAGGGTACGAACACGACGCCGCGCGGGGGTCGATTACGGCCCTCTGTTTCCACGATGGCGGAAATTTCCCCACGGCGTGATTGTATTTTTGCCGCCATGCCACGCTTGAGACCACGGGCCTTGGCATCGTCGGGGTGCATGAATATCTGCGCATCCGGTACCGCTTTGTACAACTCCGGTACCCGACGTGTCATGCTTCCGGAATGCCAGTGTTCCAGCACCCGGCCGGTGACCAGCCACATATCGAATTCCTGGTCCGGTTCTTCCGCCGCCGGCTCATAGGGGAGGGCAAAAATTACCGCTTTGCCGTCCGGTTTACCGTAAAATTTTATGCCTTCACCGGCTTTCACATACGGATCGTAACCTTCCCGGAAACGCCACTTGGTTTCCTTGCCGTCAACCACCGGCCAACGCTTGCCTCGCACCTCATGGTAAACGTCGAAATTATCCAGATCATGGCCATGACCCCGGCCAAAAGACGCATATTCCTCGAACAGGCCTTTTTGAATATAAAACCCGAAGTCCTTCGCCTCATGGTTTTCAAATCCGTCTTTAAGCTCCTTGTTGGAATACCTGTTTACGCTGCCATTGGCGAACAGAATGTCATAAAGGGTCTTGCCCTTTACTTCGGGCATTTTGCCAATCAATTCTGCCGGCCATACTTCCTCTACCTTGAAGCGTTTGGAAAATTGTACCAGCTGCCAGAGATCGGATTTGGCGTCGCCCGGCGGGGCCACTTGCTGGCGCCAGAACTGGGTGCGCCGTTCCGCATTACCATAAGCGCCTTCTTTCTCAACCCACATCGCGGTCGGCAGAATCAAATCCGCGGCTTGCGCGGTAACCGTGGGATAGGCATCGGAAACGACGATGAAATTATCGGGGTGCCGATAACCTGGATATGCTTCCTCGTTGATATTGGCGGCAGCCTGGATATTGTTGTTACACTGCACCCAATAAACATTCATTTTGCCGTCTTTCAGCATGCGGTTGTGTACCACCGCATGGTAGCCGGGCTTGTCCGGAATCGTGCCCTCGGGCAGGTGCCAGATCTTTTCCGCGATATCGCGATGCTCCTTGTTCTTTACCACCATGTCTGCAGGCAACCGATGCGTAAAAGTACCGACTTCCCGCGCCGTGCCACACGCGGAGGGCTGACCGGTCAGCGAGAATGGACTGTTACCCGGCTCGGATATCTTGCCGGTGAGCAAATGGATATTGTAAATCAGATTGTTAACCCAGGTACCGCGGGTATGTTGATTGACACCCATGGTCCAGAACGACACTACCTTGGTTTTCGGATCGGCGTAGAGTTCCGCCAGTTTTTTCAGATCCGCCTTCGCCACGCCCGAGATTTCGTGCGCCTTGTCCAGGGTGTATTCGGCAACAAACTTCTTGAATTCGTCGAAGCTCATGGGTTCGGCGTCTCCCGCCTTGTCGGCATTCTGCGCCGCTTTTTCGCGGGGATGATCCGGCCGCAAACCATATCCGATATCAGTCATGCCACGCTTGAAATTGACATGTTTGGCGATAAAATCCTTGTTCACGTTACCGCTTTGGATAATATAGTTGGCAATGTAGTTTAAAATGGCCAGGTCCGATTGCGGCTTGAATACCATACCGATGTCCGCCAGATCAAAATTACGATTTTCATAAGTTGATAGCACGGCGATTCTGACATGGTCATTGCTCAAACGGCGATCCGTTACCCGGGTCCAGAGCACCGGATGCATTTCCGCCATATTGGAACCCCACAGCACAAAAGCATCCCCGTGTTCAATGTCATCGTAGCAACCCATGGGTTCGTCAATACCGAAGGTGCGCATGAATCCCGCCACCGCCGACGCCATACAATGGCGCGCATTGGGTTCAATATTATTGGAGCGCAATCCCGCTTTCATCAATTTTACCGCGGCATAACCTTCCCAAACCGTCCACTGACCGGAGCCGAACATACCCACGGCGCTTGGACCATTCTTTTGCAGCGCCGCTTTCCATTTTTCCGCCATCACATCAAAGGCCTGGTCCCACGACACCGGGGTAAAATCTCCCTCTTTGTCAAACTTGCCGTTTTTCATGCGTAACAGCGGCTTGGTCAAGCGATCCTCGCCGTACATGATTTTCGACAGAAAATAGCCCTTAACACAATTCATACCCCGATTTACTTCGGATTCCGGGTCGGCCTGGGTTGCGACCACACGGTCACCTTGGGTGCCCACCAGCACACTACAGCCAACACCGCAAAATCGGCAGGGCGCTTTGTCCCAGCGCAACGACGCATCTTCGCTTTTTTTAGCTTTCGCCAACGCAGCTTTGGTTAATGACATGCCGGGTATCAAGCCCAGTAGTGAATTCATTTTTAGAAAATTGCGTCTGGAGAATTTCATGGCTATCCCTCAGTAGTTCATTTGGCGAATTTTAGTTGACTGGTTTAGGTGGTCGATGACTGGTAAAAAAACGAATGCGATCAAGTAGCAAGGTTGTCGGCAAGCAAATGGAAAACTGAACTCAGAACCGCAAAATCATGTGGCGCAGGCGACGGAAAATCTTATATACATTAATTTCAATGCGATCATTTAACGCCTATTTTCAAGATGTAAGGGAAACACTGTATTTTTATCGCGGCAATTGCTACCCACCCCCGAATCTCTGTGCGCCGAATTAATAACGTGCTGTTATTTCTTAACAATTGCGTTTACCCGCTTACACCGTGTTTGCCTAACAAGCTGATTTTTAATCTGGAAACATTATTAGTCCCGCACCTGATTGGCCTTACAATGTTTCACATTGGAGTCCTGTGCCGCACACGTTTGAACGGCCAGTGTTCTCCGGTATGGGAGACAGGGTATGTGGTTAAAACAACTGGCAATCTTTTGCCTGGCGGTGTCGGCGGTGTTGTTCACGGGCGTGGCAACCGCAAAGCTGATGACGCCAGCGGCAGTTACCGGCCAAGGTATCGCGGTAATAAAATTCAATGGAACTTTGCTTAACATCCAAGGCAATCATGTGGAAGCGGAGTTTCACTTTTCCGGCACGACGTTCAAGGGCGCGGGTATTTACGGTGACGGCTATATGCGCTTTCCCGCGGAATTGAATGAAGATGGTGAGATCGTTCTGGATTGGAGCGTGGCGGGGGAAGCCTATGCGATTTTCACCGGCACCCTGGACAATAACCCAGGCGCCCAATTGATCGAAGGTCGTGGCAGGGTGGTATTTACCGGCGAGATCACCAAAACACTGGACCTCAATACGGGATTGATACAGTACCAGGTGGCTGGCCAAGGCGACATGCGTTGGAATGGGGACCTGTGGTAACCACGGCCGCACCGACTTCAGCTTATTAGACGCGCCATTCAAGTTCCATTCAGTAAACCCGCCCGGATTTTTAATCGCTGGCCTACCGATTAAAGCCAACGCATTGCTTTGCCGATAGAAAAGTTTATAGCCCCGCCGCTAAATTTCCGGGTAGAATACTTTGGGCAAGCTGCCGTCATCCCAATTTCAAAACCCGGTAGCCGGTTGTCTGGCGATGAAATACAGTGGCGGTCTTGTTTTAACAACACGATCCATCTCTGAGGTTATTGTAATGGCAACAGGCAAAGTAAAATGGTTTAATCAGTCCAAGGGTTTTGGTTTTATCACTCCCGATGACGGCGGTAAAGATGTATTCGTCCACTTCACCGCCATCAAGGCTGAGGGATTTCGTTCATTGGCCGAGGGTCAAGCCGTCAATTTCGAGATTGAGCAAGGCCCCAAAGGTCCACAAGCCAGCCACGTTACAATTTCATCCTGATTCAGCGCTGAGTCAATGCAGGCCACACCCCGCGCCATGGCGGCGGGGTGTTTCTATTGGATGGGGGGTTGCACCCGACCGACGAGCTGGACAGTACCGGCAAGCGCTGGTTTTACGACAGCAGGCGATGCAACCCGCGGTTTAACGCGCGCGAGAAGTCCTGCAAATCCAGTGTACAACTGTACTCCGGAGCCTGACTGTAACCCGGGCGCCGTTGTTGTTTGTTATCACGCAGGGGGAATACCGACACCAGCACGCCCTCCGGTTTACGATCCAGCACCAGCAGTTTATCCCCCTGCTCGTGAAAAAACCGGCATTCCGCATGCAACCCGCCGGTAAGCAGGAAATTAACTGCCGCCATCAATTTCGCGATTATAGTTGGGTAAATTGCGTCCGCTAAAGGCAGGGCATAACCCTCCAGACATAAAGTATAACCGGTCCCTCCGACCGTGGTATCAGGACTCACGCTGACATTCACCATAGCTCCCCCCTCCCTTTGAGCGATACAGCATCGTCTTAACAGGTGTCTTTTAAATTAACAGTCCATTATCAAATGATTAACCCCCGGTTAATGCTGGAAATAACAGCACTTTTTTCACCGTACGTCCGGCGGCGACTCACCATCGGTGTCTGGCATCCGCGCAACCGACCCACTCTGTTTGAAGCGCTCATCGGTAATACGCGCCATGGTGGCATTCATCCACTCTTCCGCCAGGCGATTAATTTCACTCGCTTTCTTGCCTTTGGTGTCGATGGCCGGCCCCACCACCACTTTGATGGTACCAGGTATTTTCACTATGGTACGTCGTGGCCAATACTCTCCCGCGTTATGCGCCACCGGCACCACGGGATACCCGGCCTTCGCCGCCAGAATCGATCCGCCCTTGAGGAATTTGCGTTCCGCGCCGGGCGCCACCCGAGTACCTTCGGGAAAAATCACCAGCCAACGTCCTTTTTGCAGCCGATCAATGCCGTCCGTGACCAATTTGGACAATGCTGCCGTACCCGCGCTGCGGTCGATACCAATGGAGCCCAGCATCGCCAGACCCCAGCCAAAAAAGGGCACCCATAACAGTTCCCGTTTCAGTAACCAGGTTTGCGGCGGAAAGATCTGTTGCAACGCCAAGGTCTCCCAGGCAGATTGATGCTTGCAGAAAATAAGACCGTTACCCACGGGAATATTCTCCCGACCCTCGACTTCATAGTGCAAATCACAAAGTTTGCCTAGAAACCACAGATTCATGCGTGCCCACATGGTAAGGAATCGATAGCGTATGGAAAAATTTGCGGGCAACAACAGGACACTGAAGGGGCCCATGACCCCCGCCGAACTAATCATGATGACATAAAATAATAGCGATCGAAGGTAACGCATCATTGAGACCTGGCCAATAAAACATCGACAAAATGACTAAGATTCCTGTATACCGGCACTCCGGTCAGTTCCAGCGTGTTCCTGCTGGCCTGACGACCCTTGCCGGTCAATACCAGTACCGGCTGCGCGCCCACGGCACGGGCCGCCTCGATGTCACGTAACGCATCACCCACTACCGGCACCGTCGCGAGATCGATACTGAAGCGGGTGGCGATATCCTGCAACAGACCCGGTTTCGGTTTGCGGCAATGACAATCGTCGTCGGGACCATGCGGGCAGAAAAAAATCGCGTCCAGCCGCACCCCGAAAGGCTGCAACAGGTCGTAAAGTTTCTGATGGATGTCGTGCAGCGTGGACAGTGAGAACAGCTGCCGCGCCAGACCCGACTGATTGCTGGCGATTACCACGCTATAGCCCGCCAACTTAAGGCGTGCAATGGCGTCGATACTGCCGGGAATCGGAATGAACTCGTCCGGTGACTTGATGAATTCATCGGAATCCTCGTTGATCACACCATCACGGTCCAGAATCACGAGCTTCATCTCGCCCTCGGAACCCGCGCCGCGCGCCCGGGCGCGCGGCACACACCATTCGGAATCACATCGGCTAAATGCAGCATGCCATCATCCGTTCAACCTTGCAGCCGCGATAAATCGGCGGTGTGCAAAAACAGGCCGCGCAGTCGATTCAGCAGCGCCAGACGATTGTTTCGTATTTTTTCGTCATCGACCATCACCATTACCTTGTCGAAAAATCTGTCGACGGGCTCGCGCAATCCGGCCAGGGTACGCAGCGCCGCCACGTAGTCTTTACGCGCGAACAATGGCGTCACCTCACGCGCATGCTGCTCGATTTGTTCGTGCAAGGTTCTTTCCTCATCGAACTCGAACAACGTGGCGTCGGGCTGGGCGGCAATGCGCACATCAGCTGCTTGCTTGACGATGATATTGCTGATGCGCTTGTTGGCTGTCGCCAGACTGGCGGCGGCGGGCAGTTCGCGGAACGTCTTCACCGCCAGAATGCGCGCGTCAAAATCCAGGGGGCTGCGAGGTGCCTGTGCCAACACGGATTCAAAAGTATCAGCGGCAACACCCAGATCGAGATAGTAGGCACGCAGCCGTTCCATCATGAAGCCGAATACCTGATCCACCACCTGCTGCTGGGTCAATCGGGTGCCATAGCCCTTGACGGCTTCACCCAGTAACTCATAAAGATCGATATCGAGCTTGCCCTCGATCATCTGCCGCAACACGCCCAGCGCCGCGCGCCGCAAGCCGAAAGGATCCTTGTCGCCGGTGGGAATCTGGCCAATGCCAAAGATACCCGCGAGGGTATCGATCTTGTCGGTAATCGCCAATACCTGGCCGATTCCGCCACTGGCCAGCACATCGCCCGCGAAACGCGGCCGGTAATGTTCCTCAATGGCCAGGGCGACCGCATCATCCTCGCCGTCGTGGTGCGCGTAATAACGGCCCATGATACCCTGTAATTCCGGGAATTCGCCGACCATATTGGTTAACAGGTCAGCTTTGCATAACTGGGCCGCCTGCCGGCAGTGCTGATGGTCCAGCTGGAGCCGCGACCCCAGCCAGACACTCAAATCGGCGAGACGCATGCATTTGTCATGGATCGACCCCAACTGGTTTTGAAACACCACGTGCTGCAGCTGCGTCACACGCTCACTGAGGCGCAGCTTACGGTCCTGATTCCAGAAAAACGCCGCATCCGCCAACCGCGGCCGAATCACGCGCTCGTTACCCTGGCGCACCTGTTCGATGTCACGGCTATCGATATTGGCAATAGTGATGAAATTCGGCATCAGCGCGCCTTTACCGTCCACCAGATGAAAATATTTCTGATGGGTTTTCATAGCGCTGATCAGAGCTTCGGATGGTACCGCGAGGAAGGCGTCGTCAAATCGGCCCACCAACGCCCGTGGCCATTCCACCATACTGGTCACTTCCGCCAACAGCGCTTCGTCGATGATCGCGGTACCGCCGGTCTGGCGCGCCGCCTCCAGAACCTGGGCGCGCACGGCTTCACGCCGATCATGAAAATCCGCCACTACATAGCCTTCGGTTTCCAGCAACGGTGCGTATGCTTCCGGTTCCGCCAGATAGATGGCCTGGGGATGGTGAAACCGGTGACCATAGGTCTCACGACTGGTCTTTACACCCAGTATCGTGGTATCGATCAATTCATTACCGAGCAACAGTACGACCCAGTGTACCGGGCGCACGAACTGTGCATCCAGATCGGCCCAGCGCATGCGCTTGGGCACCGGCAGCTTGTCCAGGGCGTCACGAATAATGTCCGGCAGCAGACCGCGCGCCGGTTGCCCGGGTTCCTTGACGCGAAAACCCAACCACGCGCCCTTGCCCGATTCCAGACGCTCCAGTTCCTCCACGGTGACGCCGCAGGATTTGGCAAAGCCTTCCGCCGCCGGTGTCGGATAGCCGTCTTCCTTGAACGCGGCATTTAGCGCCGGGCCGCGGCGTAAATTCTCGCGATCCGGTTGCTGCAGGGCGAGGTCGGAAATCAACAGCGCCAGACGCCGTGGCGCTGCATAAGGCTTGATGGTACCGTGGTGCAAACCGGCTTTTTCCAGCCCCAGGCGCGTATGGTTGTGAAACGCTTCCGCCAGGGACCACAATGCCTTGGGCGGGAGTTCTTCAGTGCCGATCTCTACCAAAAAATGGGCCGTGGACATGACTCAGACTCCCTGCCGGCGCGCCATGGGAAATCCCAGAGCTTCGCGCCGTTGATAATAGGCTTCCGCCACCGCCTTGGCCAAGGTGCGTACCCGGCCGATATAGCGGGCGCGCTCGGTCACCGAGATCGCATGACGCGCGTCCAGCAAATTGAAGGTGTGGGAGGCCTTAAGCACCATTTCATACGCCGGTAACGGCAGTGATAATTCGATCAAACGCTGGCTCTCCCGCTCGCAGGTGGTGAACCAGTGGAACAGCGACTCAACGTCCGCATGTTCAAAATTATACGTGGACATTTCCACTTCGTTCTGGTGGAACACATCACCGTATGTGACTTTACCCAGGGGACCGTCGGTCCACACCAGATCGAACACGCTGGCGACCCCCTGCATGTACATGGCCAGCCGTTCCAGGCCATAAGTGATTTCACCCGTGACCGGCCGGCATTCCAGCCCCCCCACCTGTTGGAAGTAAGTAAATTGGGTTACTTCCATGCCATTGAGCCAGACCTCCCAGCCCAATCCCCAGGCGCCGAGGGTTGGCGACTCCCAGTTATCTTCCACGAAACGCACGTCGTGGGTCAGGGGGTCAAAGCCCAGGAGTCGCAATGAATCCAGATATAACTCCTGGATATTCAGCGGCGACGGTTTAATTACCACCTGGAATTGATAATAGTGTTGCAGGCGATTGGGATTCTCCCCGTAACGGCCATCCGTGGGGCGCCGTGAGGGCTGCACATAGGCAGCGCTCCAGGGCTCCGGGCCGATGGCCCGCAGAAAAGTGCCGGAATGAAAAGTTCCCGCGCCCATTTCCATGTCATAGGGTTGCAGAATCACACAACCCTGCCGTGCCCAATAGTCCTGTAAGGTGAGAATCAGGCCCTGAAATGTCCGTAGATCGTATTGCGGTGTTGTCATCATGGTTGCTGGTGTTGTCCCGAATCGGGCGCATAAGTATAACGTGCCGTTGCCATTAATGGTACGTGTCAGGCACGGCGGGGACCGCGTCATGGTCAAATCGGGTACGGGTCTATGGTAAAGTGAGTCGAGCCGCGGTGCTGACCGGACACGATATGGTCGGCTGATTTGACATAAACAACACCACGCACGCGCCGACAGGGCAACAACCAACAGGTAGCCATGGGCCAGGAAATTCTCACCACCCGCTTTCACGCAGAGGATTTTACTCTCTTCCGGCAACGGCTCGAGCGGGAAACCGACCTGCTGCGGGAGTGGGCGGAGGGAAACTGGCTGGCTGCCGGACCACCGGTGGGCGGTTTCGAACTGGAGGCCTGGCTGGTCGACTCGCAGTTTCAACCGGCTGGCATCAACGCACAGTTTCTCGCCGCGCTAAACTCCGATCAGGTGGTGCCGGAGCTGGCCAAGTTCAACGTCGAGCTGAACAATCCGCCGCGCATCCTGCACGGTAACAGCCTGCAAATGTTTCACGCGGATCTGGGTGCGCAATGGCGCCGCTGTGGCGCCATTGCGCGCCAGCAGAATTGCCACATCATGATGATCGGTATCCTGCCGACGGTGACGCAACAGCAACTGAATCTTGACAATATGTCCGACCAGAACCGCTACCGCGCCCTTAACGAACAGGTTTTTTACCAACGTCAGGGTCGTCCGTTGCGCCTGGATATCCCCGGCACCCAACCACTTCATATCCAGCATTCCGACGTCATGCTGGAAGCCGCGGCGACCTCTTTCCAGATACATTTACAGGTGCCGGCGGCGCAATTCGTGCGCTATTTCAACAGTGCCATTGTTATTTCCGGGATCATGGCGGCGATTTCCGCCAATTCTCCTTACTTGTTCCAACATCAGTTGTGGGAGGAAACCCGTATTCCACTGTTTGAACAAGCGGTGTCGGTCGGTGGCTATGATGGCGCCGCCCACGGCCCGATTCGACGGGTAACCTTCGGCAGCGATTATCTCCACCACAGTGTGCTCGAATGTTTCACGGAAAATCTGCAGCATTACCCCATTCTGCTACCGATTCTGTTCAACAGCGAGGTGGAACAGCTGACACACCTGCGCATGCATAACGGTACCTTGTGGCGCTGGAACCGACCCCTGGTGGGTTTCGACGACGACGGCAAGCCGCACTTGCGCCTGGAACATCGGGTGGTGCCCGCGGGACCGACCATCGTTGACGAAATAGCGAATGCCGCATTTTTCTTCGGTCTGGTGCAAGCCCTGGCCACGCGGCAGCAGGCTCCGGAACGCGTGATCCCGTTCAGTACCAGTCGTGACAATTTTTACCTGGGCGCGCGCGCCGGCCTCGCGGCGCAATTTACCTGGCTGGAAAAACAGAAAATACCGGCAAAGGTGTTATGCCAGCAAGAACTCCTGCCCCTGGCACGGGCCGGTTTGGCCAGTCTGGGTATCGATGCCTATGATAGTAAGCTGTATCTGGATATCATTGCCGAACGCCTGCGCACGGAACAAACCGGCGCCGCGTGGCAACGGGCGTATGTGGCCAAACACGGCGCGAACATGCACGCCCTGACCCGCGCCTATTACCAGCACCAGCGCAGTTGCCGGCCGGTGCACGAATGGGAAATTTGATGTCCTGCCTGGAGGGCGATCTGACATGTTGACGGTACTGCACGCGCTACCGCCGGACCTGTTGCGGGTAACGGCCACCGAACTGCACGAGTTGCTGGGAGGGCCGACCTTGATTCATCTCCCGGGCCGACGCCAACCACCCCTGTTCGTTTCCGTATTACTGCACGGTAATGAAACCTCGGGTTTTGCGGCGCTACAGCAGTTGTTACGGCGCTATCAGGACCGTGAATTACCCCGGGAACTCTCAATATTCATCGGCAACGTCGCTGCCGCCCGCCATCAATTGCGGCGTCTGGAGCAGCAGCCGGATTACAATCGCGTCTGGCCGGGGGGCATTGTCGCCGATACCCCGGAACATCAACTGGTACAGCAAGTGTTTGATGTCATGCGGGCTAAAACCATTTTCGCCAGTATCGACATCCATAATAATACCGGCCTGAATCCTCACTATGCCTGCATCAACCGTCTCGATCACAATTTTCTGCACCTGGCCACGTTGTTCAGCCGCACCGTGGTGTATTTTGTCAAGCCTACCGGTGTGCAATCCATGGCGTTTGCGGAACTGGGGCCCGCGGTTACCGTGGAGTGTGGTCAGGTGGGTCAGGCACACGGCGTAACGCACGCGGCGGAATTTATCGACGCCTGCCTGCACCTGGCGGAACTGCCGGCGCACACGCTCCTGGACCAGGACATCGATTTGTTTCATACGGTCGCTATCGTCAAAATACCGGAGCACCGGCATCTTGCCATTGACGATGCGCTTGCCGACATCAGCCTGGTACCGGATCTGGATCATCTCAATTTCAGGGAGCTCCCGGCGGGCACCGTACTGGCCCGCATTCATGGTAATCTACCCGATCCATTCGATGTACGCGACGAACAGGGACGCGAAGTCAGCACTCGGTATTTTGAACTCAAGGAACACCAGATCGTCACCCGCGTCCCGCTGATGCCTTCGATGCTCACGCTGGACTTGCAGGTGATTCGTCAGGATTGTTTGTGCTATCTCATGGAGCGCATCGGCATTAATTATCCCGATGCCCGCCAGGTATCGGGCTGAACGGGCGACACCATGGGCAAACTGCTGGCGGCGATCAGTTATCACGGTTTCGGACATTTGGCGCAAACCGCGGTGGTGCTGCGCCAGGTGCGCCAGCTGCTGCCGGATCTACAGATCAGCATCGCCAGCGCCGCGCCGCTGTCAATATTGCAACACATGCTGGATCCGCCATTCGAACATATCCCTCTGGCGGTGGATATCGGCATGGTGATGCAGGATGCCCTGCGCGTCGATGTGGCCGCCAGCCATAGCGCATACCAGCAGTATCATGCCCGGTGGCAACACCATCTGGACACCGCAGTACAAATCATCAATGCCCAGCGTCCCGACCTGGTGCTGAGTAATATTTCATACACGTTCATCGCCGCGGCCGCACAGTGTCGTGTCCCCGCGGTGGCCTTGTGTTCTCTCAACTGGCACGACATCTATGCCCGGTATTGCGGGGATTTACCCGCGGCGCCTCTGCTGCAAGCGGCGATGCGCGAACACTATGCGGCGGCGCAATTGTTTCTGCAACCGGAGCCAAGCATGCCAATGCCCTGGCTGGCCAATACCCGCCCGATTGGCCCGCTGGCACGTTTAGGTCACGCACACGCCGCGCGCTTGCGCCAGCGCTTGGCAATACCGGCAGAACATACCATGGTGCTGTTGGCGTTGGGCGGCGTACCTGCCCAGTTGGATCTCGCCCGGTGGCCGGAACTACCACACATCAGCGTGATCACGGAACCCGATCTGGTGGCGGATCCGGCGCGTTTTCGCGACTGGCGCCAGGCCGGGATGCCGTTCGTCGACATTCTGGCCTCTGTCGATGCGGTGATCACCAAGACCGGGTATGGCACATTCACGGAGGCCGCTTGCAACGGCCGCTCGGTACTGCATGTGGCGCGACCGGACTGGCCGGAGGAACCCTATTTGGTACCGTGGTTACAGCGCCATGCCAAATACTCGCAAATAACCGGCCAACAACTGCAGGCAGGCAACCTTTCGGATACAGTAGCGCAACTGTTGGCGCGTCCCGCGGTGCACGCCCCCGCCGCTACCGGCGGCGACGAAGCGGCCCGCATTATCATCGACTTTCTATGATTTCTTTGTGAACACCCGCTGGTAAGGGTACGAGACTGTGTAAAAACGTCTTGCGTACTACACACCGGCTTTTGTTGTAGACGAAGCCGTGGAAGCAAGAGCAACAACGGTGCGTCATACGCACCCTACGCAGAGCGGTATGACGCACCGGCTTTTGAAAACAAAAACGAAGAACCCTTGTCAGGCGGCTCCGCTCCAGATTTCCCGGCAACGCTACGCGAAGGAAGCAGTACAAACGTACGTACGCGCCGCCCGCAAACACAGCCGCGTTACCGCCAAACACATTGTAAGGATGTTTATCCCGCCGATTTACTCAACAAGCGGGAAATGTGAACTCCGTCATGATTCCCGATTTCAAGAAAGCACCGTGTTGGGACGCCAAAATACTCGGACATAATTATTTACATTCAAACTGCGGATCCGCTGCTACGCGGTGGCAGAGATCTCAGCACAGGAGATTTTCAATGAGCCATATCAAATGGGATGACACTTTCAGCGTCGGCGTGGAACTGATCGACAGTCAGCACCAGTTGCTTTTTCAGATCATCAATCGTTTCTATGATGCGATAGAGCGAAAGGAAAACCAAACCATTCTTTCCAAGTTGTTCCATGAAGTACTCGATTACACCACCATGCATTTCAGCATTGAAGAAACGATGATGAAACAATGCAACTACCCGGACATTGCGCAACATCAGGAAATCCACAAGCGACTGATCGCGCGCGCCGGCGAGGTGCAACAGGAAATTAACAGGGGAGTAAAGGGTGCACCGCAAGCGGCAATGCTATTTCTAACAGACTGGTTGGAGAAACACATCAAAGGCAACGACAAACAATATACGCCATTCATGACCAAACTCGGTGCGGCGTAACACGACATTAAGCTGTCTTAATCCAGGAGCCTGAACCAACGCGCCCTGCATCAGCGCCATGCGTCAGCACGGCTTTTTTGCAGGGTGTCAGGCAAAGCCGAATTCACCGCGCCATTGACCGGCCGCGAAATCAATGCTGATCCACTTGGGAATGAAGGCCTGCGGTTTCTGGATGGGAAAGTGGGTCAAAGGCGGTTTATCCGTAGCGCTTACTTTGCAGGAAACCCCCATCACCGGCCGAAAGTAGATCTGCAGCAGAGGATGATCCGTGGGCAGTCGCTCGGCATCGGCCATGACCTGCTCCGGAAAATAGAGCCGCTTGCGAATCAAACAACTGAAATAAAGTTCAGCCAATACCAACAGCGGTGCAGCTCTGTCTTGCAATGCCCGGGTGGCAGCCTTGCTGATTCGTATCTCGAGAGCGGACATGGTCTAGGATCCTGTGATGTTCATTCTAACGTTTTATCGGCTCCTTCAGAGGCTTTCTTCAACGACGAAGCTCGCCAGGCGGGCGAATTCCACCAGGCTCAATTCCTCGGCACGCCGTGAGGCATCGATACCCGCAGCTTGAAAACCGTCTGCCGACACCAGATTTTTGAGATTGTTGCGCAGTGTCTTGCGGCGCTGCGCAAATGCCGCGGTGACCACTCGTTCAAACCTGGAAAAGTCACTGATCGTCACCGGTGCCACCCGATGCGGGACGCAACGAAACACGCTGGACATCACTTCCGGCGCGGGACGAAACGCCGCGGGTGGCACATCGAACAGAATTTGCACATCGCAACGCGCTTGCACCATCAGCGACAACTTACCGTATTGCTTGTTGCCCGGCGGCGCGCCGATGCGCGCCACCACTTCTTTTTGCAGCATGAAATGCATATCGACAATGCAATCACTGACGGCCATCAGATGAAACAGCAGGGGCGTGGAAATATTGTACGGTAGATTGCCGATGATGCGCAGTGGACCTCCGGCCTGGCGGGCCAATTCCCGAAAATCGAACTTCAGCGCGTCTGCCTGATGAATATGCAGCGACGTGCCGGCAAACTCGTGTTGCAGACGTGCCACCAGGTCACGATCGATTTCCACCACATGCAGCTCGTCGGTACAGGCCAGCAATCTGCGGGTCAACGCACCCGTGCCGGGACCGATCTCCACCAGCCGTTGCCCGGGCTGCGGTGCCACGGCGGCCATGATATCCTGGATTACCGAGTCATCGATCAGAAAGTTCTGCCCAAATCTTTTGCGCGCACGGTGACTCATCAGCGGACCGTCAACATGCGCAGTGTCGCTTGCAGCGCATATTCGGCGCTGCCGGTATCGGCGTTGCCGGTGCCGGCGCAATCCAGCGCGGTGCCGTGATCCACTGAAGTACGCAACAACGGCAGCCCCAGGGTAATGTTCACCGCTTTGCCGAAACCCAGATACTTGAGCACCGGCAGACCCTGGTCATGATACATGGTAAGAAAAGCGTCGGTGGTTTGCATATATTTAGCAATAAACGCGGTATCCGCCGGCAACGGTCCGGTAATCCGCATGCCCTGAGTGCGCAGCCCCGCCAGTACCGGTTCGATTATCGTGATTTCTTCCATGCCCAGGTGGCCTTGCTCCCCCGCGTGAGGATTGAGACCGGTCACCACGATATGAGGGTGGGGGATGCCAAACCAGGTTTGCAAGTCTCGATGCAAGATCGTGATCACCTCTGTCAGCAGGGGCCGACTGATGGCGCCCGGTACCGCTTGCAAGGGCATGTGGGTGGTGGCAAGCGCCACCCGTAGGCCTTCGGTCATCAACATCATGACCGGTAACTTGACTGCGCATAACTGGGCAAGATATTCCGTATGCCCGGTAAAACTGATGCCGGCATCGTTGATCACGCCCTTGTGTACCGGCAGGGTCAGCATGGCATCATACTCGCCGTGCAGGCAACCGGTGACGGCATGACGCAGCGTTGCCAGTACATAGGCTGCGTTGGCGCTATCCAACTGACCGACTTGTACCGGGCGCGCCGCGGCCACATGCGCAATATTGGCCGTACCCGGTGTCAGGCGGAGTTGTCGGCCGGGAGTGTATTCACTGATCTGCAGCGGTACGCCGAGTAATTTGGCGCGTGCCGCCAACAGCGAAGCATCGCCGATAAACACCAGATGCGCCGGTACCGGTAATTGCGCCAAGGCTACCGCCAGATCAGGCCCAATGCCCGCCGGTTCGCCGAGGGTGACCGCGATCACCGGTGTGTGTCGCCCCATATTGAAATCCAGCGCCGTTATTTCAATTCAACAAAAGCTTCATCCCGCAATCGTTGCAACCACACTTCCGTTTGTTCCTCTATCTTACGCTGACGTAACGCTTCCCGCGCCTGCTCCATGCGCGCTTGCTCGGTATTGTCGAACTCGCGGCGATCCAGCACCTGCAGCAAATGCCAACCAAAAGGCGATTCGAACACGTCACTGGTCGCACCCACCGCGGTGCGGTCCATCACTTGTTCAAATTCCGGCGCCAGATTGCCCGGGCTGATCCAACCCAGGTCACCGCCATTCACCGCACTGGTGTTGTCGTCGGAATTGGAGCGGGCAAGTTCCGCGAAATCTTCACCACCCAGGATCCGCTGCCGCAACTGATCGAGCCGCGTTTGCGCTATTTTTGTGGACACCAGCTCGCTGGTGCGCACCAGAATATGCCGTACCTTGGTCTGGGTGACGATGTTCTTGCCTAACTTGTTGCGTTTTTCCAGAAGTTTTATCACATGAAATCCGCTGGGACTGCGAATCAGATTGCTGACCTCTCCTTGCTTCATGCCGGCGACGGTGCCCACGAACAGCGACGGCACCTGCCCCAGGGAGCGCCATCCCAAATCGCCGCCTTCCAGGGCCTGCTGACCGTCAGATTCGGTAATGGCAATTTGCGCAAAATCCGCGCCTTCACGCAAACGATCGACGATTTTTTGCGCTTTTTGGCGTTGTTTATCGATATCCTCGGGGCTGGAAGATTCGCGTACCGACACCAGAATATGCGCCAGACGAAACTCATCGCCGGCGTTACCCTGTGCCGCCTGGGTGGTGAGGAAATCCTCGACTTCCTGATTGGTAATAAGGACCTGATTAATGATATGACGCTGGCGTAAACGTCCGATAATCATCTCCATGCGCATGCCTTCGCGATAATCCGCGAAATCAAAGCCTTCGTTCTGCAACGCGTCGCGGTATTGGCTCAGCGACATATTGTTGTCCGAAGCGAACCGCAGGATCGCGCGGTTGACCGCCTCGTCATCCACCTTGATGCGATTGGTTTCCGCCAGTTGCAACTGTAAATTGCGGTAGATAATGCGTTCCAGGACCTGGCTGCGCAATACGTCCATGGGGGGCAGACCCATATTGCGCGCCCGGATCTGTTTCTCAACCAGCGCCAATTCCCGGTTCAACTCCGCCTGGGTGATCACGTCATCGTTGACCACCGCCAGGATCTTGTCCAGCAGATTGCTGCCTTCCGGTTGTTTGGCCAACAGCGTGCCGCAAGGCAAAAGTACCAAACAAATACACAATCCAATTCTCATCACTGACATAATCTAATATCCGGTAATCCCATATTCATCATTACGTAACAGACCGTCGATACTTGACCCAACGCTGGTCAGTCCCTTGAACACCAGTTGGAACATCACGGAATCGTTGTAGTCGGCGGCGGTGGTCGGGCGATCCACCACGTCATTATTCATCAAGTAACGCCGGCGTACCAGGCGAAACGCCCAGCAACAATCTTCATATTCGAAGCCAGCCAGCACATCACGGTCCAGGTCATCGAGCAGAGGTCGATTGCGGCGTGCAATAATATTGATACGCGTAGCGATTTTCCAAACCGTCGAAATATCGGAATCCAACTGATCAAAATCACCTGTGGCGGGATTGCGTGTCATCCGGTAACCAATATTGACGACATTATAGCGTACGGGATGGTAGGACATCTGGAAATTTCCCTCGATTAACCCATGGTAGTAACTGTCCCAGCGTATACCCGTTGTAACCGTGTAGTAATCCTCGGGTCGCCACTGGGCAACACCGAATATGTCCGACTGACGGCGCTGGGCCGGCAATGCCTCGGGTAAGGTAACTTCCTGATCTTGAAAATAAAATATTCTACCAATGCCAGCGTTTAACAGTTCTCGGCCAGTTTCTTGGCCTATTAAGCGGGTATTTAACCCAAAAGCGAGTTGATTGGCATCCCCCACCCGGTCGCCACCGGAGAAGCGGTTCTCCAAAAACATGTTGCTGTAACTGAGCGTGGTATTGCCGGCATCGAACACCGCTGGAAAATAGTCCGGATCGTTCGGGTCGTCCCCGTCCTGACGCCGACGAAGAATCAGGTTATCCTGTCGCTGATACGGTACATAAAGATAAAACAAGCGGGGTTCCAAGGTCTGTAAATAGTCTTTACCGCCAAGGCGCAGATCGCGTTCCAGGTACAGGCCGCTGTCCAGACTGGTACCCGGTATGAGGCGACCCGTTTGCTTGGCATGCGCGGGATCGTTGTTATTAAGGTCATAAAACAATGCCGTATGAAACAGGCGCGGCCGCAGATAAAAGGCTGATCGTTCCCACAGATAGCTCAGATCCTGCACGATACGATAGCGGTCACCCCAGACGGCATCACGCCGGTAAAAGCGGCTCAATTCGCCAAACAATCGATAATCCATCCCCAGCACATTGAATATTCGGGACTGCGCGGAAACCTGCGGCAGCAATTGATAAGGCTCATCTTCGGCGGTGATGCTCCTATCCAGTGTTCTGTAGCTCACCGCGCGCCACTGAAAGCTGAGGTCGGGGTCCTGAAAATTCAGTGATACATTGCGTTCCATATGATTGATCAACGAGCTGGCATAACGATCGCCGAAATCGCTAAAGTACCGGGTATCGGACACATCCCGGGCATCAGTGGCGAATGACCAGCCCTTGCCCAGGCGGGCATCGGCTTTGAGGGCGTAATAGTAACGATTGGGCGCGGATTCCGGATTATTATTGTCGTAGGCCTGGTCGTTGGGCAACACCTCGCCAGTGAGCACGCCGTTGCTCGCCGGTGTTAAAAACCGGTATTCGGCGAGATATTGAGTGCCGCGAACGCTGGTGGGATGCAAGGTAAATGTCGCATCCTGATTGGGCGCGATGTTCCAATACCAGGGTATGCTCATGTGGCTGCCCAGACTACTACTGCTGGCAAATTCCGGCATCAACAAGCCGGATTTGCGGCCGGCGATGGGAAACGAAAGATAGGGAAAATAGACTACCGGCACATCCATGAAATTAAGCCAAACATGCTTCGCGGAACCGACATTTTCCTGGTAGTCCAGGTCTACGGAACGGGCATTGAGCCGCCACACTTCCTGGTTGGACATGCAGGTGGTATAGGTCGCGCGCTGTAACTGAAACTGTTTCGGGTTGATGATGCGGATTTCATTGGCTTCGCCGCGCGCATGGCGTCCCAGTAGTCGATAATGCGTGTTACGGATAAATCCGGACTCCTGTTGCAAAGCAAAGAATGCTTCGTCACCGTCAGCCGCGAAATCATCCCGTTCCACGTAGATATGGTCACGGATTTCCAATTCTTCCTTGAGCCGGTGATAGCGCAATTTGTCAGCTTTGATATAGGTATCCTGTTGCGACATTTCCACATTGCCGGAAAAACGGTACTCGCCATCCGGCAGGGACTCGCTGCGATCCGCTTGAATCACCGTGGTCCGATCGGCGCTGGCCGCGGGTGATGGCATGGACTGAGCCAGCGGCAACGGTCCGGTAGCGGCATCCGGACATAAACCATAGAGATCGTCGAGGACAAATTCCGCCTGCGCCGGCCAGGACAACACCCAGCCCACGAGCAGCAGCACCCAGAACTTGCCGGCGCATGTCAGCCTGCCAATCATCGCCTCACTTACCAATGCAAAATGACGTGAAAATTTCCCCCAACAGGTCTTCGCTGGTGAATTCACCGGTGATCCTGCCCAAGGCCTGGTGTGCCAAACGCAATTCCTCCGCCAGCAATTCCGGTGCGGCACGATGCTCACAAAGCACCTGCGCCGCCTGCAGATACCGCCGCGCCTCCTGCAGCGCTTCGACGTGACGCCGGCGCGCCAGAAAGAGTCCCTCGCCACCGTGCTGCAACCCGCTGCGCGCTTTGATCAATTGACGTAATTCATCCATGCCCGCGCCATGGACCACGGACAAATACAAGACATCATCGATTACACCCGGCGGCGCACCACTGACATCAATCTTTGTATGCACCTTCACCAGGGGCACCGACGCGGGTAACCGCGCCAGAATGCGCGTGTCATCTTCGGTCCAACCGGCGACATCATCCACCAGATACAGGATAAGATCTGCCTGCGCCACTTCCTGCAATGCGCGCTCGATACCGATTTGCTCCACGGTATCCGCATGTTCCCGCAGACCCGCGGTGTCGATAATATGCACCGGCATGCCGTCGATCAATATATGCTCGCGAATCAAATCCCGGGTGGTGCCGGGAATATCGGTAACGATAGCACTGTTCTTGCCGGTCAGGGAATTGAGCAGGGTGGATTTACCCGCATTAGGACGGCCGCTGATAACGACGGTAAAGCCTTCACGCAGGATACGCCCTTGTTCGGTGTTGGCGCATAAACTGTCCAACGACAGCAACAAATCACCCAGCGGATCACCGATCTGAGTATTCTGGTCGACATCGAGTTCCTCGTCGGGAAAGTCCAGGGTCGCCTCCAGAAACACCCTGAGTCTGGTGAGTGCACCGACCAAAACTGCCACCGCGTCCGCCAATGCGCCCTGCAGGGTGCGCAGTGCCAGCTTGGCGGCGCGGGACGATTGGCTGTCGATGAGATCGGCGATTGCTTCGGCTGCGGATAAATCCAATTTCCCGTTCAGAAATGCGCGCCGGGAAAACTCGCCCGGGTCGGCACTGCGGGCACCACAGGCGATCATGGCCTGCAACACGGCGTCCATCACCACCGGTCCGCCATGTCCCTGGAATTCGATGGTATCCTCGCCGGTGAAGGAATGGGGTCCGGGGAAAAACAGCAGCAACCCCTGATCGATAGGCTCTCCCTCCGTATCCCTCAAAACACACAAGGTTGCGTGTCGGGGTCGAAGTGTCGTTTGACCCGCCAACCTGTCTGCGATAACACGGCTGAGGGGGCCACTCATGCGCACCACACCGACACCGCCGCGACCCTGGGGCGTGGCACTGGCGACTATGGTATCGGCATCGTGTAAGTAAGCCATGCTAGAAACATTGCAGCAAGAATAATGGGGCCGTCGGGAACAGGCCTACGGTCCTTCGGTGTACACACCGGGCGATCCATCAGGGTGAACACTGCAGCTCCCACCGAACCGTCACCGTCATACGTGGCATCGAAATCAGATCTCATGGCGGTCTGTGGCCGCGCTCCAGGCGGGATTACTGACAAGGCGGGCCGAAGTCTAGCGCGCGTTGATCATCCTTTGTCGATTTTACGCGTGATAAACCACTGTTGCGTAATCGACAACAGATTGTTCACCACCCAGTAGAGCACCAGGCCCGAGGGGAACACCATAAAAAAGAAAGTGAAGACCAGAGGCAGAGCCATCATGACTTTCTTCTGTACCGGATCCATCGGTGCCGGGTTCAGTTTCTGCTGCGCGAACATGGAAATACCCATGATGACGGGCAATACGTAGTAGGGATCGCGGGTGGACATGTCGGTGATCCAGAAAATAAATTCCGCCTGGCGTAATTCCACACTTTCCAGTAATACCCAGTACAGTGAAATGAACACTGGTATCTGTACCACAATCGGCAGGCACCCGCCCAGCGGATTGATCTTTTCTTTTTTATACAGGTCCATCATGGCCTGGCTCATGCGCTGCTTGTCGTTGCCATAACGCTCGCGCAAAGCGACGATCTTGGGCTGAAACTTGCGCATGCGCGCCATCGACCGGTAACTCGTTTCCGACAATTTATAGAAAATCAGTTTGATCAATATCGTCAGAACGATAATGGCCCAGCCCCAGTTGCCCAGGTGCGCATGCAAGAACTGGAGGGTATGGAACAAGGGTTTGGCGATAAAGAACAGGAACCCGTAATCCACGGTCTTGTCCAGATTCGGCGCGGCCTTCTCCATGCGATCCTGGTCCTTGGGACCGATATAAAGACGGCTGGTGAAATGATGGCTGGTACCCGGCACCACGGTCTGCGCCTGAGTCACCAGACCGATATTGTAACGACCATCGCTCAGGGCCTTGGTATAAAAATGGTTGAGTTCCTCGGCCGGCGGAATCCAGGCCGCCATGAAATAGTGTTGCAGCATCGCCGCCCAACCGCCGCTCAGGTAACTTTGCTTGGGCTTCCATTCCGCCATGTCGTCAAAGTTCACTTTCTCGTAATTTTTGAAGCTGGAGGAAAAAGCGCCGCCCATGTAAGTGTAGATGAAGCTGGATTGGCCTTTTTCCGCGACTTTGGTACGTTGCAACTGGCGATAAAAACTGCCGCTCCACGGGGCGCCGCTCTGGTTATCGATGCTGACGTCCAATTCGACCAGGTAACTGTCGCGGTGCAGGACGTAGCGTTTGGTCACCGTAAGTCCATGCCCATCGGACCAGGTGAGTGGTATTTCCAGCGTATCGCTACCCGCACCCAGCTCGTAACGCGTTTGTTGCGCGCGATAGCTGGCGTGGTGATCCGGAGCGCCGCCGGCGGTTGCGGTCAAGCCGCTCTGGGAAATGAACAAGTCGGGAAGGGTATCGGTGAACATCCGAAACGGGATGTCCTTATTGTCGACGGCTACCGGGTAATGTAATAACTCGGCTAACCGGATATCTCCGCCCACGGTATCGATAACCAGATGCAATAAATCCGTTTTGATTTCGATGCGTTCGCCGGTGGCGGCAGCAGCCGGTTCCGCAGGCGCGGCGATAATTTCGGGCGATACTGCGCCAGCGTCGGGCGTGGGCACAGCCGGCGGCGGCGCGTCCGGCACGGATGGAGAAGCGGTACCTGCGGATTCCGACACCGTGGCCACAGGTATGGGTTTGGGACCATAATCCTTCTGCCAGGCGTCCCACAACAACATGACCACCAGGGTCAAGGCGAGAAATAGAAAGAGTTTCTGGTTATCCATCAAGGTTGCCTTTCTTGCGACGCTTCCGGCACGGGATCATACCCCCCTTCATGAAAGGGATGGCATCGGCACACGCGTTTGATCGCCAACCAACCGCCCTTGCCAACACCGTGAAGCTCGATGGCTTCCATTGCATAAGTGGAACAAGACGGGTAATGACGGCACCGCGGCGCCAACAGCGGGCTGATAAAATACCGGTAAAACCGAATCGGTAAAGTGACTAATCGCCGCATGCTGCTAACCGTTGCCATTGAGTATCCAGGGCTATACTGAGGGAATCGACCTTGACTGACAAGTCAGGCCGGCTTACGGCTACAATATCCCATCCCTGGATGAGATGTTGGTTAAGGCGAAAGCTTTCCCGGATAACCCTCTTGATATAGTTACGCATCACAGCGCCAGACACGTGTTTTTTCGCGATGGCCAAACCCAGTCGGGAATACCCCAGAGAATTTTTTTTGGCCAAAATCCACACACCCTGACCATTCAATCGTCGCTCAGGCTGTTTGAATACTGCGGTAAACTCAGAAGATTTCCTGATTCTCAGGCACTGAGGAAAACCCTGAGAGTCTGTATGAGAAAAGGAGAGGGTATTTTGCCCGTCTTCCTCAGACACACAAACGGGCGCGACCCTTGGCTCTTCTGCGGCTCAATACCTGGCGACCGGCACGGGTTGCCATGCGAGCCCGAAAACCGTGTGTTCTTTTCCGCTTTAAAATGCTGGGTTGAAAAGTTCTTTTCATGGACCCGTCCTAAAACCTTATAAAATGTACAATAGAAGACAAACGGCCCAAGGACCGCGTAAAGGGCCGGAAGCTTACTGCGAACCGCAGAGTCTGTCAATAATTCAACGGTCGAAAATTATTTTTGAAGGTCACTGTGGCACCAGGACGCCAGCCGTATTAGACTCCCTTGTTCCTACCGATAGGGGTAATTGCTACAGGTGATGACAGTCATGAACAGGTCATTATGGGAACAATGCGTGACTGTGCTGGAAGGGGAGTTGACCCAACAGCAGTTCGACACCTGGATTCGGCCCCTGCACGCCGTTGAGCAGGCGGAATCGATCGTGTTGTTGGCCCCCAATCATTTCGTCAAAGATTGGGTCGACTCGCAACTGATGGCGCGCATCAACCACATCGCGCTCAGTCTGGATGCCGTGCCGGAAAAACGTATCTCCGTGGAAATCGGCAGCCGCGATCGGGTGGCAGGGTCCGACACGCCACCGAGCGCTCCTCGTCAGGACGAACCGACATCGCTGTTCAAGCGCAAGAATGATCGGGACAGCCAATACGTCAGTAACATTAACCGGGCATTTACCTTCGAAACCTTTGTGGAAGGTAAATCCAATCAGCTTGGCAAAGCGGCTTCCCAGCAAGTCGCTGAAAATGTCGGCGCCGCCTATAATCCACTATTTATTTATGGTGGAGTGGGTCTCGGTAAAACCCATCTGATGCATGCCATCGGCAATCTCATTTTGCAGCGCGATCCCTCGGCTAAAGTGGTCTATCTGCACTCCGAACGTTTTGTACAAGACATGGTCAAGGCCTTGCAACACAATGCCATCGATAAATTCAAAAGGCATTATCGTTCGGTCAATGCCTTGCTCATCGATGATATACAGTTCTTCGCCGGCAAAGAGCGTTCACAAGAAGAATTCTTTCATACCTTTAACGCACTCCTCGAAGGTCAACAACAAATCGTGCTGACCTGTGATCGTTACCCTAAGGAAGTTAATGGATTAGAAGAACGCTTGAAGTCACGCTTTGGCTGGGGACTGACCGTGGCTATTGAGCCACCGGAGCTTGAAACTCGGGTGGCCATTCTGATGAGCAAAGCCGCACAGATTAAAGTGGATCTTCCCCAGGAAGTTGCATTTTTTGTGGGGAAAAGAATGCGTTCCAATATTCGTGAATTGGAGGGCGCGCTCAAACGCATCGTGGCGACATCCCGGTTCACGGGCAGCCCAATAACCATCGATTTCGCAAAGGAAGCACTAAAAGACCTGATTGCCCTTCAGGATAAATTAGTCACCATCGACAATATCCAGAAAACGGTTGCGGAATATTACAAAGTTCGGCTTTCGGAAATTTTATCCAAGAAACGCAATCGTTCAATCGCTCGGCCACGGCAAGTGGCCATGGCGCTCGCCAAGGAACTGACCAACCACAGCTTGCCGGAAATTGGTGATGCCTTTGGGGGTCGTGATCATACAACAGTGCTGCACGCGTGCCGCAAGGTGCAGGAACTTAAAGAGTCTGATCTACGTATTGCAGAAGATGTCGCCAATTTATTGCGCTTGCTTACGTCGTAAAATAACAATGGGGAGAATCTGTGGATAACGTCGGTATAAAAATATGATGGAAATACTCTCACAATTTATCCACAGGCTGTACAGTAATCGCTAACGACTTAGACGCAGGAAATGCCTAAGTATATGACGTTGAAATACAAGTTAAAATTCCGCTTATCCAGTGTTTGGGGATACTGTAATAATAAACATAAATTAAATATATCTAATTTAATTTATAGAGAAAGGTGAGGCCATGAAGTTTTCTATCCTACGCGAAGATATTTTAAAGCCCTTGCAAACGATCAGTGGTGTTATTGAACGTCGACAAACCATGCCTATCCTGTCGAATATTCTGCTGAACTTACAGGGTGATGAAATGACCATGACCGCCACGGATCTGGAAGTGGAGTTAATCACCCGATTTAAGATCGGTGGTTCACCAACCTCCGGTAGTACCACGGTGCCCGCTCGCAAGTTTGCGGATATCTGTCGTACCTTGCCGGACGGTGCGACCTTGGAAGTCCAGTTGGACGGAGATCGTGCCAAGATTAAATCCGGCAGGAGCCGGTTTACCTTATCGACCTTATCCGCGGATGACTATCCCGCAATCAAGGGGGGTGACAAAGTCTCGGAGCTGTCACTGAGTGAGCAGGATCTCAAACGTATCATCAACAAAACCCAATTTTCGATGGCTCAACAGGATGTGCGCTATTACATCAACGGCCTGTTACTGGAAGTAACACGGGATCGACTTTGCGCTGTCGCCACCGATGGTCATCGTATGTCGATGTGCGAGACTGGCGCCGACGCCAACCAAGACGAGAAAATGCAATTCATCGTTCCCCGCAAAGGGATCCTGGAGCTGGCTCGTTTGCTCAAGGACACTGAACAATCCGTTCGCCTACGGTTTGGCTCCAACCATTTGCGAGTCGAGATGGATGATATTCAATTCACCACTAAATTGATCGATGGCAAGTTTCCAGATTACGAACGTGTTATTCCCCTCAACGTCAGCAATAAGGTGACGGGTAACACGGAGAGTCTGAAGCAGACGCTGATACGCACCTCGATTCTGTCTAATGAGAAATATCGTGGAATCCGTATCGTATTATCGCCGGACAGTCTTCAGGCAGTAGCCCATAATCCGGAAATGGAAGAGGCGGAAGAAACTGTCGCTGTGGATTACAAGGGTGATAATCTGGAAATCGGTTTTAATGTCAGCTACATCATCGATGCCTTGAATGCCGTAGAGAGTGAAGATGTGGAAATGTGTTTTGGAGATGCCAACAGCAGTTGCCTGGTGTTACCCAAAAATGCGGACCGATACAAGTATGTCATTATGCCGATGAGGCTGTAATTTCCGAGGCCCCATGAGTACCAACGCGAGGTTAGCTCACCTCGATATTCACCATCTTCGAAACATCGCCAATGCTTCATTAACTTCCTTGGGATCTCTGAACATTATCAGCGGCCCCAATGGAAGTGGCAAAACCTCACTTCTGGAAGCAATCTCCTTACTGAGCCGCGGTCAGTCGTTCCGCACCAGCAATATAAACACCCTGGTACAGCACCACACGCAGACAATGCGTGTGGTGGGTAAATTGCATGATAACGATCAGCGGATGATACCGATTGGCCTGGAGAGATCCGCTCATAAAACCCTGATCAAGGTGGAAGGTGCAAAACTTCAGAAAGTGTCAGATTTGGTAAGAATCTTCCCGGTACAGGTTATCAGCCCTGAGAGCAACGTGATCATCGAGTCAGGCCCCAAATTCCGACGTCAAATCATGGACTGGGGAGTGTTCCACGTGGAACACAATTATATCGAAATATGGAAAAATTATTTACGTGCATTGAAACAGCGAAATATGTTGCTGCATCAACATGCCGGACCCTCGCTGCTGCGGCCCTGGGATCGGCAGTTGGTAGACACCGGTTTAATTCTCCATCAAGCCCGGCAAGCGTATGTAAACCTTCTGGAGATACAGTTTGCGGATGTCTGTGAAAAGCTCATCGACTTCGGTCAAATTCAGTTAGAATACAAGCCCGGTTGGGGTAAAAAGTCGAGTTATCCCGAGGCCTTGGAGGCTTCGTTGAAAGACGATCTCGCGTATGGTCACACACGGGTTGGTCCACACCGGTCAGATCTGCGGATAACAGTCAATAACAGGCCTGTGGAGCAGGTGGCATCACGGGGCCAAAAGAAACTGATCATCTACGCCCTGAAACTGGCTCAACTGGCGACCATTTCCGGCAGCAACGGGGTGGGCTGCAGTTTACTGGTTGATGATATCGCTGCCGAGCTGGATTGGGAAAATCGGTCGAGGCTTCTCGCGTACATCGGTACGCAGCCCTATCAGGTCTTTATAACGACCACGGAATTAAAGTTACTACCGGATTTTTCATCTGTTTCACGATTGTTTCACGTGAAACATGGAAACATTCATCAGGAACCCTAGGAAGGTACGCCCTTATGACAGACGAGAAGAAATACGATTCAAGCAATATTACGGTTTTAAAGGGTCTGGACGCTGTCCGTAAACGCCCAGGTATGTACATTGGCGATACCGATGATGGTACGGGATTGCATCACATGGTGTTCGAGGTTGTCGACAATGCCATTGACGAAGCGTTGGCGGGTTACTGTAAAAACATTACTGTGACCATTCATCAAGATAATGGCGTCACTGTCACCGATGATGGTCGTGGTATACCGGTGGATATTCATAAGGAGGAAGGCCGTAGCGCTGCCGAAGTCATTATGACGGTCCTTCATGCGGGCGGTAAGTTTGACAGCAATTCCTATAAAGTTTCCGGTGGCCTGCACGGTGTCGGGGTTTCAGTGGTCAACGCCTTATCGGAGCGCCTGAAACTGACCATTTGCCGGGAAGGCAGCCGCCATGAGCAGGAATATCAGCTGGGCGTACCGCAATCGCCACTTACCGTAATGGGCGCGACCGATAAATCGGGTACGGAACTTTACTTCATGCCCAGCAAGAAGATTTTCACTGATACTGAGTTTCACTACGATATTCTGTCAAAACGACTTCGGGAGCTTTCGTTCTTGAATTCAGGGGTACGCATCTCGTTGCAGGAAGAGCGCACCGGTAAACAGGATGTATTCGAGTACAAAGGCGGCATCGAGGAGTTTGTGAAACACCTCAATCGTAATAAAACGCCATTACATCCCAGTGTTTTCTATTTCTTGGTGGAAAGGGACGGCATCACCGTGGAAGTCGCGATGCAATGGAACGACTCTTACCAGGAAAACATCTTTTGCTTTACCAATAACATACCGCAACGAGATGGTGGGACCCATTTGGCTGGATTCCGATCCGCACTGACCCGAACCCTGAATCAATACATCGAGAACGAGGGCGTGGCCAAGAAGGCCAAAGTTTCCACCAGCGGGGACGATTCCCGGGAAGGGCTGACGGCGGTGTTGTCCGTGAAGGTACCGGATCCCAAGTTTTCTTCTCAGACCAAAGATAAACTGGTGTCTTCGGAAGTAAAACCGGTGGTGGAAGCCACCATGGCGGAGAAGTTACAGGAATATCTGCTGGAAAAGCCCCAAGAATCTAAAATCATCGTGGGTAAGATCATCGAAGCCGCGCGCGCGCGGGAAGCCGCGCGCAAGGCCCGTGAGATGACGCGTCGCAAGGGCGCATTGGATATCGCGGGACTCCCCGGGAAGTTGGCGGATTGTCAGGAAAAGGATCCCGCGCTCTCGGAATTGTACCTGGTGGAGGGTGATTCCGCCGGCGGTTCCGCCAAACAAGGCCGTGACCGGCGCAATCAAGCGATACTGCCGTTAAAAGGCAAGATCCTGAACGTGGAAAAAGCGCGCTTTGATAAAATGCTGACGTCCCAGGAAGTGGGCACCTTGATTACAGCGTTGGGATGCGGAATCGGACGGGAAGAGTTCAACGCCGACAAGTTACGGTATCACCGCATCATTATCATGACCGATGCGGACGTTGACGGCTCACATATTCGTACCTTGCTGCTGACTTTTTTCTATCGCCAGATGCCGGAGTTATTGGAACGTGGCCATATTTATATCGCGCAGCCTCCCTTGTACAAGCTCAAGAAAGGCAAGCAGGAAAGTTATTTGAAGGATGACAGCGAACTGGATACTTATCTGCTGCAATCAGCTGTCGAAAATGCCAGCCTGCAGCCCGCGCCACAGGTCCCCGCCATCAGTGGCGTGGCCCTGGAAGCCTTGGCCCGGCAATTTATCGCGGTGATGACCACTGTCGATAGACTGAAACGCAGTGTGCACCCCGAGATTCTGGAACGCATCATCTATTGCCCGGCGTTGCTGCCAGAAGACCTGGTACCGGGCGAAAAATTGCGGACCTGGTTGGATAACCTGGTAGGGCTGTTGAATGCGGACAATATGTCAGGCTTGAAGTATAGCGGTACGATCACCAGCGATGACGCCGGTGAGATTCAGCAACTGCGAATCCAGGCCGTGATTCACGGTATGGTTAATCAATGGATATTGAGCCGGGATTTCTTTCGTTCCGGAGAATATGCGAGCATGCTGGAACTGGGCAAGCAATTGCGGGGCCTTCTGCAAGAAGGTGCCGTGGTGGCGCGCGGGGATAAGTCCCGCGAAACTTCCGATTTTAAACATGCCCTGGCCTGGCTGATGGAAGAAGCGAAGCGTGGACAACATATTCAGCGATACAAAGGTCTGGGAGAGATGAATCCCGGTCAGCTTTGGGATACCACGATGAATCCGGAAAGCCGGCGCTTGTTGAGAGTACAGATCGAGGATGCAGTGGCTGCGGATGAGGTATTCACCACCCTGATGGGTGATCAGGTGGAACCGCGCCGCGAGTTTATTGAAAAGAATGCGCTGTCTGTGGCGAATCTGGACGTTTAAGCAGCTGTGTTATCGATTCCCCATTAACTATAAATTTCTCGCCAAGGCGCAAAGCGAGCGCAGATAAGCTTCAACATCGTTCCCGAAGCATTGAATGATTTAAAAATTACTGATGAAAGAACCGGCCGGCAGGACGCCGGCCGGTGCAACACGATTATGCGCCTTTGTGGTAAGCCACAACTTTTTCAACTTCGTTCTTGGAGCCCAGAATAACCGGTACGCGCTGGTGCAGATTTTGGGGTTGCATGTCCATGATCCGTTCCTCACCGGTATAACTGGCACCGCCGGCCTGTTCGACAATGAAAGACATGGGATTGGCTTCGTACAAGAGACGCAGCTTGCCGGGTTTGCCCGGGTCCTTGGTGTCACGCGGATACATGAAGATGCCGCCGCGGGTCAGAATCCGATAGACTTCCGCCACCATGGACGCGACCCAACGCATATTGAAATCCTGTTTGCGGGGACCGGTCTTACCTGCCAGGCATTCATCAACATAGCGCTTAACCGGTGCTTCCCAAAAACGCATATTGGATGCATTGATGGCAAACTCGCGGGTATCCGCCGGTACTTTCATGTTCGGATGGGTGAGGACGAATTCACCTACGCTGGTGTCCAATGTAAAACCGTTAACACCGTTACCCGTCGTCAGTACCATCATGGTGCTCGGACCGTAGAGTGCGAAGCCCGCGCACACCTGTTTGGTGCCCGGCTGGAGAAAGTCTTTTTCTGTCGGCTCTTTTACACCGTCAGGGCAACGCAGGATCGAGAAAATAGTCCCGACCGAAATATTGACATCAATATTCGATGAGCCATCCAGCGGATCAAAAATCAGCAGGTACTTCCCCTTGGGATAATTCGCCGGAATAGGATAAATTTCATCCATTTCCTCAGACGCCATCGCGGCGCAATGCCCGGCCCACTCGTTGGACTTGATCATCACTTCATTAGTAATGATATCAAGTTTCTTCTGTGTTTCGCCTTGAACGTTTTCTGTTCCGGCAGTACCCAGCACGCCGATCAAAGCACCTTGATTGACGGAACGAGATATTACTTTGCATGCGGTGACAATATCATTAAGCAATGAGGTGAAATCGCCAGAGGCACCTTGGATGTGTCTCTGTTCTTCAATAATAAACTGTGTAATGGTGGTTCCGATGTGCATGGACCTTCCTTTCTTTAATCTGTAAATAAAATAGAGTTATCGGTTATGGGGCGGGATTTTAGCAAAAAGCGGCGGAATTTTCATCAGCATCCCCGCGCCATTAGACGTTATTTTTATAGTGGCATATATTAGTAATTCTACTTAACGTTGTTTATTTAAATGTATTTATCCTGGCGGCAAGGTGTAGCTCGCAACGTCGTCGGATTCTGCGGAGAAAGTCGAATCAAATTCATTTACCTTATTATATAAAGGTAATAATGGCGTGTCCAAAAAGAATCGTGCCGTCGTGGCACCGTGCTCGATGCTTTAGATTTGCCTAAGTGAGAGTTAGCCCTTAGCATAGGCCCCTGGTTTCAGGCATCGAATTTATCATTATGACCACCATCCGTATCGCGACCCGAAAGAGCCCTCTCGCCCTGTGGCAAGCAGAGTATGTTAAAGATCGGCTACTCGCCGTAGATCCCGGACTTTCCATCGAACTGATCAAGATGACCACCCAGGGTGACAAAATCTTGGATACCCCATTGGCTAAAGTGGGTGGCAAAGGGCTGTTCGTAAAAGAATTGGAACAGGGCATGTTGCGGGGCGATGCGGATATCGCCGTGCATTCCATGAAAGATGTGCCCGTGGAACTGCCGGCAGGTTTGCATATCGGCGCGATTTGCGAGCGGGAAAATCCTCGGGATGCTTTTGTTTCCAACCGCTATCAGCAACTGGAAGAATTACCCCAGGGCGCTTGTGTGGGTACTTCCAGCTTGCGTCGCCAATGCCAACTGCGCCGCTGGCGACCGGACCTGCGCATCAAGGATTTGCGTGGCAATGTGAATTCGCGGTTGGCAAAACTGGACGCCGGTGAATTCGACGCCATTATTCTGGCGAGTGCCGGTTTGCTGCGCCTCGGTTTTGAAACGCGTATACAGCAGTTTATTGCGCCGGAACAATCCCTGCCCGCCATTGGTCAGGGTGCCGTGGGTATTGAGTGCCGCGTGGATGACGCTAAGATCAATACCTTGCTGGGTCATCTGCATCATGCGGAGACATCCGTGTGTGTGTCGGCGGAACGCGCCATGAACGCCCGTCTCGAAGGCGGCTGTCAGGTACCCATCGGCGGTTTCGCTCTACTGCGTTCGGGACAGCTGTGGTTACGGGGATTGGTCGGTCAGCCCGATGGTACTGAAATGATTGTCGGCGAAATCAGTGGTGCACCCGAACAAGCCGGGTCATTGGGGATACAGCTGGCGGATGATCTGCTGGCCCGGGGTGCCGGTCGGATACTCCAAGCCGTGTATGGCAACACCTGAACTGGCGGGCTGCCATGTGGTGGTTACCCGGCCAGCGCGGCAGGCGGCACCCCTGGCGCAAGGTATCTCGGACCTGGGCGGCAAGGTATTATTAGTCCCGGTGTTGGACATTGGTCCCCCGGAGGATCTTGACCGAGCACGGCAAAGTCTCGCCGCCCTGTCCCACTACCAATTTTGTATTTTTATCAGTCGCAATGCCGTTGAGCATGGTTTGCCGCTGATGCCTGCGGGCCCCTGGCCACCGGGTACCGTGGTGGCGGCCGTGGGTAACAGCACCGCCAATGCTTTGCGTGCGCATCACCTGGCCGTGGATATCACGCCGGACCATGATTTCAGCAGTGAGGGATTATTGGCGCATCCTCGACTGCAGTCCTTGACGGGGGTGCGCGTATTGATCGTGCGCGGTGTCGGCGGCCGGGAAGAACTGGCGCATCAGCTGCGCGCACGCGGGGCTCATGTGGATTACGTGGAAGTCTATCGTCGATTGCTGCCCGCGACCGATACCGGCGCCTTGCTGGAAAACTTGCGTCATGCCGCCGTGGACTTTATTGTGGTAACCAGCAGTGAAGGATTGCACAATCTGTTTTCCCTGGTCGGCAGCGACTCTGCTGAGTTGCTGAAGTCGGTCAGGTTTATCGTGTTCAGTGACCGCATTGCCCACGCGGCCCGTGCCTTGGGGGTGCGTCCGGCACCACTGGTTACCGCATCAGCTTCCGATGAAGGTGTAATCGACACGCTGCTCGGTGCTTGGAGGAAATGTTCATGAGTAATGACAGCGAAGCCACCACGGAAACCCTGCCGGAGGCCGCCCCGACGAACCCGGCACCGGAGCCGCCGCCAGCCGGCGACGCCCCCCCTCACACGCCCACGCACAAACACCGAAAACCGAAGAAGCACCGCAACATCGCCGGTGGCATGCACTGGTCGCTTACTCTGGTGTTAACCGGCACCCTCGCCTTTTACGGACTGTATGAACATCCACGGCAACTGGCCCGCGTGCAGAAGGATCTGGCGCGCCTGGACCAGCGCGCGCAAACCACTCAACAGGAAACCACGGCTACTGCCGGCCGTCAGCAAGAATTGCTTACCCGTTACCAGGATGATGCCGGTACCTGGCGCGGTCAGATCGCCACTTTGACCGAGGAAAATCGCCTGCTGCAGGAGCACCTGGTGACCCTGCAGGACAAGATGGGCAGCAGCGATACGATGTGGAAGCTGGCCGAAGTGGAGTATTTGTTACAGACGGCTAACCATCGATTGCAACTGGAACGGGATGTCGGTACCGCCCGCGCCGCGTTGCAGGGAGCCGACGAGCGCCTGCAGCGCATGTCGGATCCCCGCTTTACCGAACTTCGGAGCATCCTGGCCAGGGATATCCAGGCATTGTCAGGGGTGCCATCGGTGGATACCACGGGTATCGTGATGGCGTTGTCCGCTATTGAAGACGCCGTGGCCGATCTACCCCTGGTGACCCACAGCCAGTTTGAATTCGCCGCGCCGGACACCGATGCCCCGGAAGTGAAAGCGGACGAACCCTGGCTTTCCACGTTTCGTACCGCCTGGCATGACATCAAACAACTGGTGGTGGTACGCCGGCGCGACAAACCGGTGGAACCCTTGATGCCCCCGGATCAGCAGGCGTTGCTCCTGGACAATATGCGTCTGCAATTGGCGGCGGCGCGCATGGCGGTATTGAAAGCCGACAGCGCAAGTTTTCACCTGCAGATATCCAAGGTGATTGCATGGTTGAACGCCTACTTCGATAAGGAACACACGGCTGTCGATGCCATGATCAAATCCCTCGATGACTACCGAGAACTGGAGCTGCGACCCGCCTTACCCGACATATCCGCTTCGCTGCTGGCGCTGCGCCAATGGAAAACCGCGCATGGTAAAAACAGTCATTAACGGTTGGCGACAAACCGCCGTGACTCAAATCCTTCCCGAGAGGCTGCCGTGAAATTACTGGTTTACGGTTTGCTGGTGGTCACCGCTACGGTATTGGCAACATTGCTGGCGTTGTATGATCCCGGTTATTTACTGGTGTCTTACGGCCATTGGACCCTGGAGGCGACAGTGGTGGTCGCCAGCCTGATCCTGCTTGGCTTGTTCGCGGCCAGCCATTGGCTGTTACTGTCAATCTACAAGGTACGGAGCTTGCCGCGCCGCACCCGGGTGTGGCGCAGTAAACGTCAACAAAGCAAGGCCTCGCAATTTCTGAGTACCGGTCTGGTGGAGTTGGCGGAAGGTCGTTGGCAGGATGCGGAGAAAAATCTGTTGCGGTATACCGACGAGAGCGAGTCACCGCTGCTGAATTACCTGGCGGCGGCGCGCGCGGCGCACGGCCAGGGCGCGTATGATCGCCGTGACAACTATCTTAAACTGGCCATTCAGGCTATGCCGACCGCGGATATCGCCGTGGGACTGACCCAGGCGGAGATGCAACTGCAGCACGGGCAGTTGGAACAGGCACTGGCCTCGATGGAGCATCTCAAACGGATCGCCCCCAAGCATAAATATGTCATTAAATTGCTGGTGGGAGTCTATGAACAGTTGCATGATTGGGAAAATATGCTGGCGCATCTGGCGCAGCTACGCAAATCCGGCATCTTTACCGACGGCCAGTATACGCAACTGGAAAAGCGCGCCTATCTGGGGTTGCTCACCGCCAGCAGCCAACACGATGGCATCAGCCAACTGCAGGCGCTCTGGGAGCGATTGCCAAAATACCTTAAAAACGATGTAGCCGTGATCCATCTCCATGTTCAGCAATTGCTGCGATTGGGTGAGGGATTTCGAGCCGAGCCCCTGATTCGACAGGCTTTGGAACATCAGTGGGAGGAGTCATTGGCCGAACTTTATGGCGTGATTCCCGGCGATACCCGGACGCAACTGCGCTATGCGGAGAAATGGCAGCATACCCATGGCCAGGATGCCAACTTGCTGTTGACGCTGGCGCGTCTCTACCTGCGCTTGGAACTCTGGGGCAAAGCCCGACACCAGCTGGAGGCGAGTATCAATCTTGGCGGCGCCGCCGCCGCCCACATTTTATTGTCACGACTTCTGGAACGTCTCGGTGAACGGGAGGCCGCGGTGCTTCATCTGACCACCGGTTTACAGGAGTATCTCCGGGAACGAACCGACCGCGTGGCGGATAACGCGCTTCTGGAAGAACTGACGGCGGCGGATAACAATCAGCAGTTATTGACGCACTCGCCCTGACGGTCGGTGGCTCATGCGCTGGTTTTATCACCGCCCGGGTGTTGAAACTCAAACGCATCGGAGAAGCAGTTTTCCGAAATCAAGCCGTGGTTAATAAAGGCATCACGACCGGTATAGACCATGGCGGGAGCGCCGCAGGCGTACACATCATAACCAGACAAATCCGGGAAATCCTCCAGAATGGTCTCGTGTACCAGGCCGGTGCGGCCTTGCCAGTGATCTTCCGGCAGCGGATCCGAGAGTACGGGAACGAACTGCAGCGCGTTACGCTGTGCCCACTGCACCGGCAGATCCGAGTAAAAGTCACGGCGGCTGCGTACGCCCCAGTAGCAATACATGGGCCGATCGATACCGCGGTACAGCGCTTCTTCCACCAGACTTTTCACCGGCGCGAAACCGGTACCACCGGCCATCAGGATGATGGGCCGCGGCGAGGCGTCGCGCAGGAAAAAACTGCCGTGCGGACCTTCGATGCGCAGGATCGCCTTTTCCTTGAGCTCATTGAACACATAATCGCTGAACGTGCCGGCAGCGATTTTACGGATGTGCAATTCAATGAACTCATCGTTATGGGGTGAGTTGGCGATGGAATAGCTGCGCCGTTCGCCGTTCTTCAGCAGGAAATCGATATATTGACCCGCCAGAAACTGCAGGCGTTGATTGGCAGGGAGGCGCAGTTTGACCACCATCACGTCGTGATTCGCCCGGGTAATGCTTTCTACTTTCGCCGGCAGACGCCGAATGGGAATGCCGGCGATGGCGCCCACTTCCGCGACTTCCACCACCAGATCCGACAACACTTGAGACTGGCAGAATAAGGCTTGGCCGGCGTTGATTTCCGCCGCGCCAAGCGCCCGGGGCGAGTATTGGCCTCGGTCGACTTGTCCGGCGAGCACTTTGCCTTTACAAGTACCACAAGCGCCGTCGCGGCAGCCGTAAGGGAAAGGCACGCCATTGCGCAACGCACCCTGCAGTAGATTTTCCCCAGGCTCCACGGTGAAAGTTCGGTTACTGGGTCGTACGGTCACGGTATAAGACATAATTTTCTTTTTCAGCAGGGTCGTGTAGGGTAAATTATCCCAATTCTGTTAAGGGAGGCCAAGGTGTTTAACGCGGTTTTCATCATTGGCAATGGTTATGTGGGACAACGGGTGGCGTTTGCATGGTCCCGGCAGCTGCCGGTAGTGGTAAGTCACCGGCAAGTTCCTGCGGTTGCCTCGCTCGCTAATACCAGAACAATAATCCTGGATCTAGACGCGGCGACCCCCTCACCGGCGTTGACGACGGAAAATGCACTAATTTATTACTTTGTGCCACCGCCCCCCCAGGGCCAGGAAGATGCTCGATTGCGTAATTTCCTGGCGATGTTGAGCACGACGCCAACCCCCGCGCGTTTCGTGCTGATCAGCACTACCGGCGTCTATGGCGATAACCGCGGTAATTGGGTGGACGAAACCACCCCGCCAGCGCCCCATTTTGACCGCGCCCGGCGCCGCTTGCACGGCGAAACCTTGCTCCAGGAGTGGGCGCGAACCCGCGACGTCCCCTGGACGATTCTACGCATACCGGCCATTTATGGGCCAGGACGGCTGCCGGAACAATCGATCCGGGATGCCAAACCCATAGTTTGCCGGGAGGACGCTCCCTGGGTGAATCGTATCCATGTGCATGATCTGGTGCAGTTTTGCATGGCTGCCGGTACGCTTGCGGTGCAGGGCATTTTTAACATCAGTGATGGTCACCCGCAATTGATGACCGACTACTTCTGCAAAGTTGCCGACCACCTCGGCTTGCCGCACCCGCCCACCCTGCCGCTGGCCCAGGCGCGCGCGGTGATGAGTCCGGGAATGCTCAGCTACCTCGCGGAATCACGCCGGGTGAGCAATCGTAAAGCATTGGCCGAATTTGGCGTAGTATTGAAATATCCCGATCTCGACAGCGGTCTGCGTGCCTGTGGTTAAGCGTGGCACCCGGCGCATCGCTCTTCCCACGAGATGCTGCAATACATGCCGAAATTTCATTTCCCGCCTGCGGTGTCGGTGGGGGTGCCGTCTGCAGGACGTCAAGCGCCAGGGATGGTGCTTGCGAGCCCCCAGAGATGGGTTCACGGCGTTGCTGGCAGCGGCGCCCCCACCGCCACAAAGAGCTGGCGGGAAATCCGTAACGGAATCACCTAACAAGGGTTCTTCGTTCTCGTGTTCAAAAATCGGTGCGTCATACGCACCCTACAATCAGTGACGTGGCATAGCAAGCAGGGGTGTTTTTACACAGTTCGTACCCTGCCGAACCTGTTCATTGCGCCAGGCAGTTATAGATGTCACCGTATTTTGCGCATGGACCACTAGGGCGTATCCGTGCCCGCGGGCAGCTTGCCGGTGAAGTGCTGCATGATGATGGCGCGCAATTCCCTCGCGATTTGGGCTTTGGATGCCAGGGGCAAGGCGGTCTCCCCCCCGGTCCAGTATACGGTTACGCTGTTTTCTTCCGCATCGAATCCGCCGGTGGTCCCACCTACCACATTGGCGACCACCATATCCAGATTCTTGCGCGTCAATTTATCCCGGGCGTAGTGTTCCAGCTCGTGGGTTTCCGCGGCAAAACCCACGCAAAACGGCCGTGGTGAGAGGGCGGCGACATGTGCCAGGATGTCGGGATTGCGAACCAGTTCGAGGGTCAGGCGCGCCTGCTGTTTTTTGATTTTCGCGGGTTGTGTTTGCACCGGCCGGTAGTCGGCTACCGCAGCGCTGGCGATAAACAGATCCTGCTCGGCACTGTGGGCGACAACGGCGTCAAACATCTGTTGGGCACTGTCCACGGTGATCACCTTGATGCCGGCGGGAGCCGACAGGGCCACCGGGCCGCTGATCAGCGTGACCTGGGCACCCGCTTCCCCAAAGGCCTGGGCCAGACTGTAACCCATTTTCCCGGAACTGCGATTGCTCAGATAGCGCACCGGATCCAGCGCTTCCCGGGTGGGGCCTGCCGTGATCAATACCTTTATATTGGTCAGCACCGGTGGGCCGGCTACCGTCTGCAGTGCTTGCACCAGTTGTACTGGTTCCAGCATGCGGCCGGGACCGGTGTCGCCGCAAGCCTGGTCCCCAGTGGCGGGACCCAGCATCCTGATATTTCTGGTGTGTAATACCGCAATGTTCGCCTGGGTTGCGGCATTGCTCCACATTTGCTGGTTCATGGCGGGCGCCACGGCGACCGGGGCGGCGGTGGCCAGACACAGGGTGGTCAGCAAATCATCGGCCAAGCCATGGGTTAAGCGCGCCAGAAAATTTGCACTGGCCGGCGCCACCAGGACGCAATCCGCCCATTTGGCCAGGCTGATATGGTCCATGGCGGCTTCGGACACGGGGTCCAATTGCCGGGTGAATACCTGATGGCCGCTCAGACTCTGTAAGGTGAGCGGGGTAATGAACGCCTGGGCTCCGTCGGTCATCACCACCCGCACTTCGCAGCCGGCATCGCGCAAGCGACGCACCAGTTCCGCGGCTTTATAGGCGGCGATACTGCCGGTGACGCCCAGAAGAATTCGTTGATACATGGCTTTCCCCGGTAAGCGCGCTACAATAGCGCGGTTTAGGGCCGCAAGGGATAAGCGCGGGAATGGATCGCCCGCCGGCTGCGGCATTTGTCAGTGTACAAATAATATACCAAAGGAGTGGATCATGCCTATCAAGGACTGGCCGGTGGACGAACGTCCCCGGGAAAAGCTGTTATTACGGGGCCCGCAAGCCCTGTCGGACGCGGAATTGCTGGCAATTTTCTTACGTACGGGTATTCGGGGACACACGGCGGTGGATCTGGCGCGTAACCTGCTCGCCGGCTTCGGGGGCTTGCGCAATCTGTTGCAAGCTGAGCAAAGCCGATTTTGCGCCACCCATGGCCTGGGTCAGGCCAAATATGTGTTGTTGCAGGCGGTGCTGGAAATCGCCCGCCGCCATTTGCAGGAAACACTGCAAAAAGGTGATGTCCTCGCCAACCCTGACATCACCAAACAGTTTCTCGCCGCCCGGCTGCGGGACTACCCATTCGAGGTGTTTACCTGTCTGTTCCTGGACAACCGTCATCGGGTGTTGCGCTTCGAGGAATTGTTTCGCGGCACCATCAACGGCGCCAGCGTTTATCCCCGGGAGGTGGTGCGCCAGGCCTTGCAGCAAAATGCCGCCGCCGTGATCTTCGCCCATAACCATCCCTCGGGGATTGCGGAACCCAGCCAGGCGGATCGCGATCTTACCCGTAATTTGCAGCAAGCTCTGGCTTTGGTTGACATTCGCACCTTGGATCATATCGTCATTGGTGACGGGGAATGCGTGTCGTTTGCGGAACGAGGATGGTTGTGACCGGTAATGCCTATATTCCTGAACTGCCCGGCTATGAGTTCATTCGGCCATTGGACAATGGCGCGTTCGGCCAGGTGTACCTGGCGCGCCAGTTATCCATCGAGCGTCTGGTGGCGATCAAGATTCTGAACAGTGTTGCTCACGGCAACGCCGCCGCCGTGGAGAGATTCAAGCGCGAAGCCCGCATTATCGGTAACCTCAATCATGCCCATATTATCACCCTGCACGATTTCCCGCGTCTGGGTTCCCACTATGCCATCGTCATGGAGTATCTGGCCGGTGGTACCCTGACCCAGCGCCTGCCGGCGGGGTTGACGGAAATGGAGGTGTTATCCATAACCCGGGCACTGGCGAATGCCATGCACTATTATGCCGCGGCGCAGGTAATTCACCGGGATATCAAACCGAATAATATACTGTTCGACAGCCATGACGTGCCGAAATTGGCGGATTTTGGTATTGCCAAGACCCTGGCCGTGGGCGCCGATATTACTCAGGCTCATGAGTCTCCCGGCACTTTTTCCTACATGAGCCCGGAGCAGCTCAATGGCGCAGCGCTGGATATTCGTTCGGATCTTTACAGTTTGGGCATTGTCATGTACCAGATGTTTACCGGTCAGTTGCCCTTCAATACGACGCGCGAGAAACTCGGACTCACGCTCAAACCCCTGCCCCTCCGTTACGCGCGTTATCAACCGATGCTCGACGCATTGCTGGCCGCTGACCCGCGCCGTCGCATGGCGACCCCCGCCATGTTGCTGAAGGAATTGGAGCGTCTCGATGCTCCGTCCGCACCGGCGCCATCGACACTCCGGATGGATGCCTTTGATGATGAGGATGCAGCGCAGGAGTCGATCTATATCAGTTTTGACGATGCCGAGGCGGCCGTCGCAGACAGCGACACGGACTCGCGTACCGAACCAGCACAGGATTTTCCGGCCCGGGAGTCCGCGACCAAAAAATGGTGGTTGGCAGGAATCACGGGCGCGCTGTTGACGGTGCTGGTCGTGGCGTGGGTGGTGGCGCGGCATCCGTTACCATCCCCGGTGCCGGCAATGCTGAGTGGGGAGCCCTCGCCCTCGCCGGCGGCTGCGCCCGGTAAACCGGTCAGCGCCCCCGGGTCGCCGGTACCGGTGACGATGCCGTTACCCGACGCCTCTCAGGCGTCGGTGGTGGGCGGCGCCATGGCAGCGGGCCAAACCTTCCGTGATGTTCTGGCCAGTGGCGGCGCCGGCCCGGAAATGGTGGTATTGGCCGGGGGTTGGTTCAAGGATCGGGACGCCCGGCGCGGGGAAACCGCGCTAACGCCCTTCGCGATCAGTAAATACGAAATCAGCGCGCTGGAATTTACCCGTTTCCTGGAACAGACCGGGCGTACCCGGCGTTATCCGACGCCGGATACCCGTTGGGTTCAGGATAACAAACCGCAGATTTTGGTCACCATCGACGATGCCTTGGCGTACGCGCAATGGCTCAGCGCGGAAACCGGTTTTACCTATACCGTGCCTACCTTTTATCAATGGGGATACGCCGCCCAGGGCGATGCGGAAACCCGTTACTGGTGGGGAGGCTATTGGCTACCGGGGCAAGAGAACTCCTGTGCTGATAGTTGCGCCAGTGCGGGGGCTGCGGATCCGTTGCGGCCCGTGCCTTCGACGCTGGCTAACTGGGCCTTGATCCGCCCGGTCGGTTCCTATCAGCCCAACCCGTTTGGACTTTATGATATGGACGGCAATGTGTCGGAATTCACCCGGACTTACCCCGGCCTGGCGCGGGATTTTGATATTGACGCTGATGAGACGGTACCGGCATTGGCGATCCGTGGCGCCAACTACGCCAATGCCAAGAGTTTTCAAGGCATCAAATTTACCGAACGTTATCCCTATGGCACGAGTGCCGAATCCTGGATTGGTATCAGAATGGTGCGGGAGCTCGGTTCCGGGGACGGTGAATGAAGG
The DNA here is from genome assembly GCA_024641505.1 of Gammaproteobacteria bacterium. Lineage (GTDB taxonomy): Bacteria > Pseudomonadota > Gammaproteobacteria > SG8-11 > SG8-11 > UBA6920. Next base: position 25,678 of record JAHECY010000220.1, on the reverse strand, counting down.
CGCGCTGCCTCAGGAGCCCTTGGCCACGGCGGGCTTGATGTCCAGATTGACTTTCTTGATTGCTTCGTCGATCTCATCGATGGCTTCGATAACCTGTTGCTGTTCGGGCAGGGGCTCGATGCCGGGTTGCTCGGTCCCGGGATGTTGCGCCTGCGTTTCATTGGAAATCCAGCGCATGGCCATGATACTGATGTTGTCGCTCTTGGGGTAGGAACGGGATTCGGCGCGGCCCGCCAGGGTATTGAGCGCCTCCGGCAGTTTTTTGTATTCCAGCAAGGTACCGCCAATGAGTTCGTCATCGAGCGCGGTCCACAAACCGTCGGAGCACAGCAAAATGATATCGTTGGTTTCCAGGGCGAGCCGGCCGCTGACCTCGACGGCGGGATGTTCCTGGAGACCGCCGATAGCGCGCGTGACCTGATTGAGATTGGGATGGGTTTTCATTTCTTCCGGCGTCAGCCGTCCCATTTGCAGCAGTTCCTCTACCAGGGAGTGGTCTCGTGTGCGGAACACGGTATCGCCATTGCGCAGCAGATAGCAACGGCTATCACCGACATGAGCGGACCACATGGATTCTTCCTGAATCAGGCAGGCCACCAGCGTGGTGCGGGGATTGAGTGGCGGTGTATGACGGGCGCCACAATCGATGACCGCCTTGTGGGCAAAGGAAAAGGCGTTTTCGAAAAATATCTTGGGTTCCGCCACCGGTAGCTTGGTCATGCGAAAGTAGTCCAGCAGTTTCTGTACCGCGACTTCCGCGGCTAGATCGCCGCCCCGATAGCCACCCATGCCATCGGCCAGCACCATCAACACGGCGTTGTCCCGTTCCGCGGTATTGAACCGGTCCTGGTTTGAATTCCGCGTGCCAAGGCGGTTGATTCTGCTGATCAGGTACTTCATATATGACGCTTCAGGTTCTGTACCAGGCGTTCGAGCATGGTGTCCGTTTCCTGGTCGTGTTCTCCCGGATAGGGCGCTTGCAAAGCGGCCAGCAGGTCATCGATTTTCTGAGGACGCAGCATTTGATCCATCTCCATCGCCCAGTCAATGGCTTTGAGCATGGCTTCCGAGTAATTCTTTTTAAAAATCACGGACGCCGGTTTTAAGGTGTCTTTCTTGCTGCGTTCCATGGCGGTGGGCGGCGAAGTACCCTCGATACAGGCACGCATCGTGGCGCCCAGCGCATAGATGTCGGTCCACGGCCCCACATATCCCTTGCCGATTTCATACTGTTCAATGGGCGAAAATCCCGGGGTAACGATTTGGGTATGCTGGGTGCGCCGGCTGATATGCATGGAATGCACGGCGCCGAAGTCTATCAACAAGGGGGAGCCGCCGGGACGTACGTGTACGTTACCGGGTTTGATGTCCAGATGCAGCAAGCCGTTGTCATGTATGTATTTCAGCCCTTGCATCAACGGCGGGAAAATTGTGCGTAGAAATTTCTCGCTTAAATGACCTTTGCGGGCCTTGATATAGGTTTGCAGATTGGTGCCTTCCTCATATTCCATCGCCATATAGGAAGTACCATTGGCCTGAAAGAAGTTCACCACATTGACGATGTTGGGGTGCTTGCATTTGGAAAGAGTGGTGGCTTCATGGATAAAACTCTTGCGGCCATGATTGAAGATATCCCGCTCCGCGTCCCCCACAGGAATAACTTCGCCATCCAGATCACGCTCGCAAATCTTGAAAGGAATGAACTCTTTAATAGCTACTTTTTTGTGTGTAGACTCATCCTCGCACAAATAGACAATACTAAACCCACCTCCACCGAGGGTTTTTAGAATCCGGTACTTATCAAGACGAATACCGGCTTGCAGGGGCGTGTTTTTTCTGGCCATATCAATGCATTAATCGGCACTAATCGGATAAACTTAATTTAGATATTTCCACAGATATCAATCAGTTGACCTGTGAACGTCCCTAACTAGCGAGATTTTCAGGAGTTTTCCATGATAAAAAGCATGACGGCTTTTGCCCGCGCTGAGCAACAATTTGACTGGGGGGTGTTGTCCTGGGAAATAAAAACCGTAAACCACCGTTATTTGGAGATCTCTCCGCGCTTGCCTGATGATATGCGGGTGTTGGAGCCTCAGGTCCGGGAGCTTATCGGGAGTGGGCTCAAACGGGGTAAAGTGGAATGTAATTGTCGTCTGAAGCTCATTGTGGAAGACCAGGCACTGGTCATCAATGAGCCCTTCGTCCGCAACTTTATTAGTACCATTAAACAACTGGATAATCTCACGCCCAATCCTGGTCGTATCAACCCTCTGGAACTGATGAAATGGCCAGGAGTGCTGCAGGTACCGGAAACGAATTGGGAGGCGATTCGCGCCGCCGCCTTGGCGATGCTGGCCCAGGTGATTGGAGAATTGCAGCAAGCGCGCGATCGGGAAGGAGAGAAACTCAAGGAATTCATAAAGATGCGAACGGAAGAAATTGCCGGTCTGGTGACATCGCTGCGCGCCCAAATACCGCAAATCAACCAGCGACAACGGGAAAAAATGGCCAATCGTGTGGCCGAGCTGCAGGTGAACTTGGATCGCGATCGCCTGGAACAGGAAGTCGCTTTGCTGCTTCAGAAAATCGATGTGGCTGAAGAGTTGGACCGTTTGGCAATGCATACCCAGGAAGTGGATCGCATGCTGAACAGCACGCAGCCGGTGGGACGACGTCTGGATTTTCAACTGCAGGAGTTGAACCGGGAGGCCAATACGTTGGGTTCCAAGTCCGTGGATATGGAATCCACTCGTACCGCAGTGGATTTGAAGGTTTTGATCGAGCAGATTCGAGAACAGGTACAAAATATCGAGTAACTACCGGGAAATGGTGGCGAATATGTCGGCAATTGACGCTAACGGCAATAATCTTTATATCGTCTTCGGCCCCTCCGGGGCTGGAAAAACGTCCCTGGTACGCGCCTTGGTCCAACATGGTGGTAGCGCGGTGTGTTCCGTTTCCTACACCACGCGCCCCATGCGTCCCGGCGAAGAAAATGGGGTGCACTACCATTTCGTGGACCTGCCGACGTTCATGGCCATCAAAGATCGCGGGGAGTTCCTGGAGTCTGCGCAGGTGTTCGGTAATTACTACGGTACCTCGGAACCGGCGGTGCGGGCCCAATTGGCCACCGGCATTAATGTCATTCTGGAAATCGATTGGCAGGGTGCGCGCCAGGTACTGGCACGTTTTACGGATGCGGTGAGTGTCTGTGTGTTACCACCGTCACGAGCAGAGCTTGAGGCGCGATTGAATAATCGGGGTCAAGACGACGCCACCGTAATTGCCCGACGCATGGCCGCGGCGCAGGCGGAAATCGGGCATTATGCGGAAGCGGATTATGTGGTTATCAACCGCGATTTCGATCAGGCGCTAGGCCAGTTACGGGACGTGCTGGTGGTCGGCTCCCTGTGCTTGCGTGTGCAAAAGCTGCGGCAAGCACCCCTGATTGCGGAATTATTGGCCTGAGCCCACGATTTTCTATACAATGACCTTCTCTTTTCATCTCGAATTCAAATAGCGGAACTCCTTATATGGCACGCGTTACAGTAGAAGATTGTCTGGATCATGTGGATAATCGTTTCCAATTGGTTCTGGTGGCCGCGAAGCGGGCACGTCAGATTACCCGCGGGAAAGAACCCCATGTAGATTGGGAAAATGACAAACCCACGGTGGTGGCGTTGCGGGAAATCGCTGAAGGTTTTGTGACTTCCGCTATTCTTGATGTGGAAGAGGCTCTGGAGCCGGAGCCGGAAGAGCACGTGCAAATAAATCTGGCGGCACTGTAGTCGCGATTCCTGGTTGCCGCAGGTTCCTTCCTCGGCAAGTATCCACACTTATACCATGATAACCCCCTTGAGGATGACGAAATCCCGGGGGGGATCGTCCCCGAGACATGGGTCCACCGTGTCTGCTAGCGCACTTCAGGCGCCTGTTTCTGGTTGAAAAAAGCCCGATTTACAGTACATTGGTTGTTAACCATGATATGTTATTGACGGTTGCCGGATAGTCCGGTACCCGTTCCTTGAGCGAATCGAGTTTCCGTGAACCAGACCGTCGTCAATCCAGCGCCTCCCCCAGGCACTGCAACAGAAAGCAAAGCCTTTCTGATCAGTGACTTGTGTGACATGTTGGACACATACCTGGACAAAGACGCGGTTTCCAATATTTACCGCGCCTACCTCTTTGGCGCGGAAGCCCACAAAGGTCAGAAGCGGGTGTCCGGCGAACCCTATATTTACCACCCGGTCGCCGTAGCACGGATCCTGGCAGAAATGCGCATGGATGAAAAAAGCATCATGGCGGCGATTCTTCATGATGTGATCGAGGACACGGCCACCGCCAAAGACCAGATCGCCTATGAGTTCGGCCAGGAGGTGGCGGAACTGGTGGATGGTGTCAGCAAGCTTACCAACATGCAGTTTGAAAACCGCGCGGAAGCTCAGGCGGAAAATTTTCGCAAAATGATCCTGGCCATGGTGCAGGACATCCGGGTTATTCTGGTAAAGCTGGCGGACCGCCTGCATAACATGCGGACCCTGGGCGTGATGCCGCCGGAAAAGAAGCGGCGCATCGCTCGCGAGACCCTTGAGATCTATGCCCCTATCGCGCACCGCCTGGGCATGCACGTCTTGTGTCTGGAGCTGGAGGAATTGGGCTTCAGTTCCCTGTACCCGATTCGGCATCGCATTATCGACGATTCCGTACGTCGTGCTCGGGGTAATCGCAAGGAAATCGTGGAACGTATCCAGGAAAATTTTCGGGCGCGTCTGGAGCACGAGCACATTGCCGGCAAGGTGTATGGGCGCGAAAAACATCTGTACAGCATCTATCGCAAGATGAAAGACAAACGTCTGAGCTTCGTTGAGGTCTTTGATGTCTACGCGTTTCGGGTGCTGGTGGATTGTGTGGACAGCTGTTACCGGATGTTGGGCATATTGCACAATCTTTACAAACCGGTTCCGGGCAAATTCAAGGATTACATCGCCATCCCCAAGGCCAACGGCTATCAATCCCTGCATACGGTATTGTTTGGACCGTTTGGTGTGCCGATCGAGATACAGATACGCACCGAGGAAATGGATAAGGTGGCGGAAGCGGGAATAGCCGCTCATTGGCTCTATAAAACCGGTGATGCCGGTAGCAGCATGGCCCATGAACGGGCCCGGCAATGGTTGCGGGGTTTGCTGGAAATGCAGCAAAGTGCCGGTAACTCCCTGGAATTCCTGGAAAGCGTCAAGATAGATCTGTTTCCAGACGTGGTTTACGTGTTCACGCCCAAAGGCGAGATCAAAGAATTGCCGCGCGGTTCCACAGCGGTGGATTTCGCCTATTCGGTACATACCGACGTGGGTAATTCCTGTGTGGCCGTAAAAATCGATCGCCGCCTGGTACCGTTGCGTACGGAGCTGGTGAACGGTCAAACCCTTGAAGTCATCACCGCGCCTGGGGCCCGGCCCAATCCTTTGTGGCTGGACTTTGTGGTGACCGGCAAGGCACGCGCCAGTATTCGGCACTACCTCAAGAATCTAAAAAAGGAAGAAGCCGGGGACCTGGGCATGCGCATGCTCAATCGGGCATTGAGCGCGTATTCGGTGACGCTGGAAGATATACCATTGCCGCGCATGGAGCAGGTGTTGAAACAGTATCAGTTCAAAACGTTGAACGACTTGCTGGAGAGTATCGGACTGGGTCATCGAGCCGCGTTGTTGGTGGCGCAGCAACTGCAGATCAACGCTAACGCCGATGGCAGTGCGGCGCAAGACGGCCGCAGCGGCGCCATTCGCAATGTGTTCTCGCGATATGTGCCCGCTTTTTTCAAAGGTGGCAAGAGTCCTAAACACCCGTTGCTGATCAAAGGCACCGAAGGCATGGTGGTGTCGTTTGCCAAGTGTTGCCGCCCGATCCCCGGCGATTCGATTCTGGGCTATGTGACCGCGGGGCGCGGTATCGTCGTGCACACGGAGAAGTGCAAGAATATTTCCGAATACCGTAAACGTCCAGACAAATGGATAGACGTCGCCTGGGAAAAAGAAACCAGCGCGGACTTTCCCGTGGATGTGCGTCTGGATGTCATCAATAAACGCGGTGTGCTGGCGACGGTCGCGGCGACGATCGCGGAAATGGGCTCCAATATCGACAGCGTCAACATTCGAGAACGTGACGGCAAGTACAGTCGCATGGATCTTACCGTGGAAGTCTCCGGCCGCAAACATCTGGCCAGCGTCATGCGCCGGTTGAAATCACTGGACATCGTGGCCAAAATCAATCGTATTAAATAACGCCTCAAGGGGGATAGCAGTGACCAAACATATCATTCAAACCGTACAGGCTCCCAAGGCTATCGGCACATACTCCCAGGCTGTGAAAGTCAATGGTACCGTGTATCTGTCCGGTCAGATTCCACTGGACCCGGTGTCCATGGAAATGGTCACTGGCGACATGTCAGCGCAGATCGTTCGCGTGTTTGACAATCTGCGCGCCGTGGCGCAAGCCGCGGGTGGTGAGTTACGTGATGTGGTTAAGCTCAACGTTTTTCTCACTGACCTGGCGCATTTCCCCCTGGTCAATGAAATCATGGCGCGCTATTTTACCGAACCCTATCCAGCGCGTGCCGCTGTCGGCGTGGCGGCTTTGCCAAAAGGCGCCCAGGTCGAGATGGACGCGGTAATGGTGCTGGAGTAAGCACCTAGCGCGCATCATGTCTGCTGCTGCGATTCCGGTTACAGAACTCAAAGGGGCGGGACCAGCGGTAGCGCGCATGCTGTCGCGTCTGGGCATCCATAATGTGGAAGATTTGCTGCTGCATTTTCCCGTCCAATACCAGGACCGAACCCGCGTCACTCCGGTGGCGCGCTTGTGGCCGGGCATACAAGCGCAAGTTCAGGGTACGGTGGAATTGACCTCGGTGGTGTTTACCGGCAAGCGTAGTATGTTGGTGCGCATCAGCGATGGCACCGGGTTCCTGGATTTGCGTTTCTTTTATTTTTCCGCGGCACAGCAGGCGCGCCTGACGCGCGGCACCTTGTTGCGCTGCTTCGGGCAGGTTCGTACAGCGCGCGGTGGTCTGGAAATGATTCATCCGGAATACCAGGTGGTGGATTCCCTGGAAGCGACAACCGCTAGTGCGGGCTATACGCCGGTATATCCCAGTACCACGGGCATGCATCAGGCAACCTGGCGCAAGCTATTGCGCCAGGCCATAGACCGCGCGCGGGAAGACAGCGAACTTTTACAGGAGTTTTTGCCTATGGCACTGCTGGAACGGGAGAATTTTCCCAATCTGCAGGATGCCATCGTTCAGGTACATGTCCCGGAAAGTGAGCAGGAGCTGGCGTTGTTACGTCATGGTAACCACCCCGCCCTGGAGCGGTTGGCTTTCGAAGAACTTCTGGTGCATCATCTTTGCTTGCGTATACGGCGTCAGCAGTGCGAGCATCGTGCGGCGTGGCCGGTGGCCGCTACCTCGCCCATGGTGCACGAGTTTGTCGATCAATTGCCGTTTCAATTGACGCCGGGTCAGACGCAGGTGCTGCAAGATATCGGTGCGGATCTCGGCAAGGCATTTCCAATGCAACGTCTGGTGCAGGGCGACGTGGGATGTGGTAAAACCGTGGTCGCCATGATCGCGGCTTTGCATGTGGTGAGCGCTGGTTTGCAAGTCGCGGTAATGGCGCCGACGGAAATTCTTGCCGAGCAACACCTGCAGAGTTTTGCGAGCCAGATGGCCGGTCTGGATATCACCATTGCGTTGCTCACCGGCGCCGTCAAAGGCCGCGCGCGTGAGCGCCTGCTGACGGAGCTGCGGGGCGGCAAAGTGCATATCCTGATTGGCACGCATGCCTTGTTCCAGGAGGACATTCAGTTTCAGCAATTGGCTCTGGTGGTGGTGGATGAGCAGCATCGATTTGGCGTACATCAACGACTGGCGCTGCGCAACAAGGGCGTGCAAGCCGGCCGCTATCCGCATCAACTGATAATGACGGCGACGCCCATTCCGCGCACCCTGGCCATGACGCTGTATGCGGATCTGGATTGTTCCATCATCGACACCCTGCCCGTGGGTCGGCAGCCCGTGGAAACCGTGGTCATGCCGCAATCGCGACGCGACCAGGTTATCGAACGAATCACGCATTTATGCGCCGCGGGCCGTCAGATATTCTGGGTGTGCCCTCTGATCGAGGAGTCGGACAGCCTGCAATGCCAGGCGGCGGAAAACGCCTGGCAGCAACTTACCGAACAGTTACCGGACATTTGTGTCGGTATGATTCACGGCCGCATGCCAGCGCAGGAAAAAGAGCGCATCATGGGGCAGTTTAGCAAGGGTGAAATTCAGGTATTGGTGGCGACGACGGTTATCGAAGTGGGGGTCAATGTGCCCAATGCCTGCCTGATGGTGATCGAGAATGCCGAGCGGATGGGTCTGTCACAATTGCATCAACTGCGCGGCCGCGTGGGTCGCGGCGCCGATGCCAGTGTTTGTGTTTTGCTTTATCAGTCCCCCCTGTCACAACTGGCCAAGGAACGCCTGGCGGTGATGCGCAGCACTAATGACGGTTTTGTCATCGCGCGCAAAGATCTGGAGTTGCGTGGTCCCGGTGAGTTCTTTGGCACGCGCCAGACCGGCATGCTGGCCTTCAAAATCGCCGATCTGGGCAAGCATCAACATTTGTTGCCCCGGGTGCAGCGTTCCGCCGCGGAACTCCTAATGCATGATCAGATTACCGTCAACCGCTTGATACAGCGCTGGAATCGTTTTGCCTTGGCCTACAGTCAGGTATAGATAGTATGACCGAAATCACCAACGCCGGCTTGATGCAACGGGACCTGCGGGTGCTGTGGCACCCCTGTACGCAGATGAAGGACCACGAGCAGCTGCCATTGATCCCCATCCGCCGGGGAGAGGGCGTATGGCTGGAAGATTATGACGGAAACCGTTATCTGGATGCCATCAGTTCCTGGTGGGTTAATCTTTTCGGCCACGGGAATGCACGCATCAGCGCGGCGATCAACCGCCAGTTGAAGAACCTGGAGCATGTGCTGCTTGCGGGCTTTACCCATGCGCCGGTGATCGAGTTGTCGGAAGCCCTGGTGGCGGTTGCACCACCGGGGCTGACGCGGTGTTTTTACGCGGACAACGGGTCGAGCGCGGTCGAAGTTGCTTTGAAAATGAGTTTTCACTACTGGCGCAATCAGGGTCAGACCACCCGCACCCGGTTCGTCACGCTCAGCAACAGCTACCATGGCGAGACCCTGGGCGCATTGTCGGTAGGCGACGTAGCCTTGTACAAAGATACTTATGCGCCGCTGCTGTTACGTGCCATCACCGTGCCGGCTCCGGATGACTATCTGCGGCCTGAGTCTTTGTCGCCTGAGAAGTGGGTACAGGAGCATGTCGACAAGATGCGTAAAATCTTGGCGGATCATCGCGGACAAGTGTGTGCCGTGATCGTTGAACCTTTGGTGCAATGTGCCGGTGGCATGCGCATGTATCAGCCCTCATATTTACGTCAGTTGCGCGCGATCTGCGATGACTTCGACGTGCATCTGATTTTTGATGAGATCGCTGTGGGTTTTGGTCGTACCGGTACCATGTGGGCCTGCGACCAGGGTCCGGCGGCACCGGATATAATGTGTCTGTCCAAGGGCTTGACCGGCGGGTTTCTGCCATTGGCCGTGACCCTGTGCCGTGAGCATATCTATGAAGCGTTTTATGACGACTATGCTACGCTCAAGGCATTCTTGCATTCGCACAGTTATACCGGTAACCCCCTGGCATGCGCGGCGGCGCTGGAAACGCTGGCGATATTCCGTGATCAGGATATTTTGGCGGCGAATCGCGTGCTGGCTGAGATCATGACGTCTGCATCCCGGCATTTGCTAGCGCACCCCCATGTGGCGGATGTGCGTCAGCGGGGCATGATTCTGGCGGTGGAGCTGGTCCGGGAAAAGTCGCGGCGGGAGCCCTACCCCTGGCAGGCGCGTGTGGGTCTGGCGATATACCAGGCGGCGTTGCAGCGCGGCGTACTGTTACGCCCGCTGGGAAATGTAATTTATATGCTGCCGCCTTATGTGATATCTGCGGACGATATTCAGTTTACCCTGGGAGTCATGACCGAATGCATAGACCAGGTCTGCGGCAGCTAGGCGGTAATGTTTAAAATTTCCCCGTTTTAATGATCAACGCGCCGAGTTTTTCAATGTCAGGCACCATCACGCGGTCGCCGGCAAGTGAGGCGTTGGCGAGCACGTTCTGGGATTTTTCCCCAGGCGGGGCGGATACCAGCGCATCCCGTGTTATCTTGGCCAGGTGCGGAATACCCTGGGTAAGAAACGCGAAAAAATGGAATTTGCTGTCATTGTTAATGGCATTGATCACGGCGATGCGGCTGGTCTTTGCGGCGTTTACCGCTTTGCCGCCGGTGGCAGCTTCAATGCTGATCAGGGGGATTTGCAGGCCGCGCCACGCTAATAAACCCAGGAACCAGCTGGGAGCATTGGTGAGTTTTTTCGGTGCCATATAGGGGATGATCTCCGCGATCGAGGTGTTGGGCAGTATCACATCACCTCCCCCGACAGGTATAACCTGCGCATGCAGTTGTTGTTTCAGTTGTTGCTGCTGAGCCATGATGCCAGCCTCCTGTGAATCAGTCCTGGTATAAACTCGTCAAACGTTCCGCCAATTGTCGAGGTGTGCCGCTGAAAGACACGGCGCCGGTATCACGCGCGTGATCCGGCATGCTGCTGATGATGCAGCTTTCACTGTTTTGAGCCCAGACTTGGCAACCATGCTCGGTGGCTAGGCGGCAACCTTGCTCACCGTCATGGCCCATGCCGCTGAATATTATGATATTCACGTTTTCGCCATAGGCCGCGATGGTATCACCGATAACATGATCAATACTGGGCGTATAAATGCAGTGCGGATCCCGGTCCTGGAATACGATTTGCTTCCGGGCATCGAATGTCAGGCGCTGGTCCACCGGCGCGACTACCGCCAGACCTTTACGTAATCCAGCGCCGACCACCGCCGGAATTACTTGCACCGCCGAATCGCGATTCAGTTGTTGCGCCAGCAACTCCACGTGGTTGGCACCGATATGTTGGGCCACCAGAAAACTTACGGGCAGGTTGGCACCCACGTGATTAAAAAATTCCCGGCACGCGATTGGACCGCCCAAAGAGGCACCCAATACCCACACCGCAAAATGATTGCCGTTCGCGGGGGCCGCCGGACGTGCCGGTGTCACCTGATCCGGCTCCGGCATAACCGGTGCCGCCGGTACCGGTTTTGCCGCCCCGATCATCTGGGTCAATTTCTGTACCAGCGACTTCCCCCAGCTGCGATTAGAGGCTCTGCTACTGAGAAAGCGCGTGGTCGCGGTATCATTGAATAGTACCGGTGTGCCGGACTGCTCGATCAGGGATTCCACCAAGTCCATCTCGTCCTCGGCATCCTCATCCAGGTCCAGCAGAATTATATCGATGGTGGAGAGGTCGAGATTGGCAATGACCGAAGCTGTCAGCGGCAGATTATGCACGACTTCCAGGTGGTGCATTTCAAGGATATCTTTTAGATCCGTGCGCGTACCGGGTTCGGTACTCAAGATCGCTACGCGGTATTTAATATGCTCCACATTGGTCACACTACTTTCGCTCGCGCAACAGTTGCTCTATGTTGGCGAGCAATTCGGTGTCCTGGAAGGGCTTGCCCATGTACATATTGGCCCCGATTTCCATGGCACGCTCACGGTGCTTGGTACCGGTACGAGAAGTGATCATAATGACCGGAATTTCCGCCAGTCTGGGGTCGCGTCTGACATTGATGACGAATTCATAACCGTCCATGCGTGGCATTTCGATGTCCGACAGGATCAAATCAGGCACCGTATCCTGAAGCTTATCCAGGGCATCGAGTCCATCCTTGGCGGTGATCGGTATCATCTCGTGGCGTTTGAGAAGTCGTTCGGTGACTTTACGCACGGTGATGGAATCGTCCACCACAAGAATTGTCGGCTGCTTCGCGGCTTCCGTGGTGACGTCCTGGGTCGCGGCGGCGGCTTTGCTGGTGGCGATATGCGCAAGACCGGAACGCACCAGATTCGGGATGTCGAGAATCAGCGCAACGCTGCCATCACCCATGATAGTGGCGCCGGAAATGCCTTTGACGGAACTGATTTGGGGGCCAACAGTTTTTACTACCACCTCACTGCGACCCGCGATGGCTTCAGACAATAGCGCGACACGGTGGTCACCGGCACGCGCAAGAATCATCGGTACTTTGTCTTTGTCGCCCAGGAGCATGGGTTTGCAAATATTCATCAGGGTACCCAGATGGAAGTACTGATAATTGTTACCCCCATATTCGTAATGGGTCTTTTTGCCACCATTTAATTTTTCGACTTCCTGTTTGTTCAGACGCACAACGCCGACAATGTTGGCGAGTGGAATCGCATAGGTGCCTTCGCCAACTAACACGATCAATGCCTGGTTTACGGAAACGGTAAGTGGCAGGCGCACGTTAAATCGGGTGCCGCTACCGGCCGTAGTCTCGATCTGGAGACTGCCGCCCAGTTGTTTGATTTCGGTATTCACCACGTCCATGCCGACGCCACGACCGGAGATTTGGGTGACTTTGGTGGCTGTACTGAACCCCGCCTCTATGACGAACTGCACGATTTCGTTGTCGGAAAGGCCGGTGGTCTTCGTCATCAAGCCACGTTCCACGGCCTTTTTCCGGATAGCGGCGAGGTTCATGCCGGCACCGTCGTCTTTAATAGAGATAAGAAATTCACCGCCGACCCGCGAAAACTCCATGTCTATAGTGCCCGTCGTCGGCTTTTTGCTTTTCTTGCGTTCCTCGGGCAGTTCGACACCATGGTCGATGGCATTGCGCAACATATGCTCCAAAGCCGGTGTGAATCTGTTCAGTACCGTGCGATCCATTTCGCCTTCCGCGCCGGAGATTCGGAAGTCCACTTCCTTGCCCAATTCCTGGCTGGTTTGACGGACGATACGTCGCAGTCGCGGTACCATGCTGGAAAACGGTACCAGGCGAGTGCGCATCAGGCCGTTCTGCAATTCAGAGTTGACGCGTGATTGCTGCACCAGGAGAATTTCAGTTTCCCGGGTCAGTCCTGCAATGTACTTCTGAATACTGTTCAAGTCACCGACGGTTTCCGCAAGACTGCGTGATAACTGTTGCATATTGGAAAAACGGTCAAGTTCCAACGGGTCGAAATGCAATTTATCCACATGCTCGCCGCCGACGCTTTCAAAACGGTACAAAATCTGGGTTTCGGCTTCGATTTCGAACTTACGCAGCTGTTCACGAATACGATCTACCGTGTGTTCAAGTTCCACAAGGTTATGGGTGATGGTGCCCAGTTGCAAATCGATGCGTGACCGGTAAATGCTGATTTCACCGGCATTATTGATCAAGCCTTCCAGTACATCGCTGCCCACGCGTATCACCTCGCCAGTGGCTTTGGCGGCGGGTGCGGTGGTGGCAGGTACGGTTTTTTCCTGAAGATAGGCGGCGGCCTCAAGTACCGAGCTGAAAGCGGGCTCGTGCGCATCCTGTGTCGCGGGTTGCGCGCTGATCTCGACCAATTCCTCTACGGGTTCCGAAATGGCGGCCGCTTTGCTGACACGGGCCGCGGGTTTCTTTTCCACGGGGAGCGTGATCGGCGGTTCCGGCGCGTCCAGGCCCAGAGCATTTTCAATATCTCTGATCAGTTTGTCAGGGTTGTCGACGTGAACATTATTGGTGATTTTTTCAATGGCATCGGCCAGCCAGTCGTATGAAGCTTGTACCAGGGGCAATAATACCTGAGGATCGCCGGTACCGGATTCCTGCAGAGCTTCCATGGCGGTTTCAATGCTGTGACTGAGATTTCCCACGGGGGCAACCTTGGCCATGCGCGCACCACCTTTCATGGTGTGCAAGGCGCGTTGCAATTGCTTAATCGTTTCCTGGTCGCCGGGGTCCGACATCCAATGATGAATCAGGGCGTCGGCGGTGTTGAGAATTTCGCTTGCTTCCTCAAGAAAAATATCAAGCAACTCTGAATCGAATTCCTGCGAGCGCGCACCACTGGTCCTAGGCGGCGACTCCGGAGATGTTAGAACGATTTCCGCCGGATTGAATTCAACGTTGGCGGTGTCGTTAAAGACCGCGTCATCCGCGCTGAGTTCAATGACGGATTCATCAATATCAAACGATGTGTCGCTGTCCATGGATCCGGCGAGGATAATTTCCCCGGCGCCGGTATCTTCGTCTTCGACAAATTGACCGTCGAAAGGCGTAGTGATAGATATCTCTTCCACTTCCGGCGTTGCGTTCATGGAATCATCCAGATCGAAGATATCACCATGCTGGTGGTCCGGTGCTTCGATCGTAACTTCGTCGATAAGCTCGCCATCAAACGGTGAGCTGTCAACGTCGGTCACTGCTTGTGGTATTGGTGGCGCTGACGCCGTGCCGCCGCCCTTGGTGAGTTCAGCGATTTGACGCAACAGATGGCCGGGTTGCGCGTCGTAGCGGCCCGCGCGTATCTGCTCGACAGCGTTAACGATCCAGTCGTGAGAGTTTTGTACCAGGCTGACAAACGCCGCGCGTTTTTCCGGCGCGGATCTGGAGAACTCTTCAAGCAAGGTTTCAATTTCATGGGCCAGGCCGCCAAGCGCTAATAACCCGGCCATGCGCGCCCCACCCTTGATGGTATGTAGATTACGACGTAATTGCGCCGTACTTTCATCGTCAGCGGGATTGAGGGTCCAATCCTGTAACGTGGATTCCATCTGCGCCAGAATTTCTTCGGCTTCTTCGACGAAGATGCCCACCAGTTCTTCATCAACCTCGGGGGTAACGCGCTTGGCCGTCGCGGCGGCTGACGCCGAAAAATCCATTGTGGTATCGGTATCCTCAGCGTCATCCCAAACCATGTCCGAAGCGGAATTATCCTCGCCAAATTCCATCTCGGCGCTATCATCGATTGCTTTTGGCGCGGCGTCACTCGGTTCGGAAAGCAACCCATGGGCGCGTTGTTCCAAAGATCTGCGGTCGGGAAGCTCGGCGCCCGGCATCTTCAGGTTTGGCAGCAATACCCGGATAGCATTGGTGGTGTCATGCAACAATTCGAGGAAAGCGTTGGAAACGGCCGCGTTGTCGTCCATTTTGACCTTCGCGTATTTTTCCAGATCATCGGTAAGCGGTACCATCTGCATGATACCGGCCATATTGGCGCTGCCGTGCAGGGTATGCAGGGCGCGTATCAAATCGTGAGTGACTTTGTGGGCGCCGAGGTCCGCTATGGTCTTGTCGATATAGGCGTCCACGGTGTCCAGGTGTCCCTGGGTTTCGTTGGTGAAAATTTCCGCGAGCACCGGGTCAATGCCGCCATCCTCCGGCGAGGTTTCATCAAGCGCCAGAGTGATGTCTTCGCCAAAATCCGATTCCGTCAGCGCCGGAGAACTGCCCAGTTCCATCTCCTCGGAGATGTCATAGGCGTCGTTGTCATCCAGTGACATCTCCGCGGGTGCCAGCGCCGCCAAATCAATTTCCAGAGTATCGGCGGTGGAGCTCTCATCGGTTGGTTCGAATACCGATACGGAGCCAAGTAATGTGGGCGTGCGCCCTTGCGTCAGGTCGTGGGCGGCGGCACTGATGCCGTCGATATCGGCGGTCACCTCGCCCTTACCCTTGAGTTTCTCCACAAATTGAGGCAAAGCATCCCGCGCCATTTCCAGTACCGTAAACAGGTTCTTGTCCGCGGGTATGGTTTTGTCGATGGTGCGGTTGAGCATATTTTCGATAGCCCAGGCGAACTCACCGATATCGTTGGCGCCGACGATGCGGCCGCTGCCTTTAATGGTGTGAAAAGAGCGGCGCAGAGTAGTCAGCGCTTCTTTGTCGCTGGTATCTTTACGCCACAATCGCAGATTGTTGGCGATATTTGTCGCTTCTTCCTCGGCCTCTTCGAGGAATATTTCCATGACTTCCGCGTCAATCTCGTTATCATTCTGGGGGCTTGATTCCGGGATTGCCTGAATCTTAATGGGCTGAGTCGTCTCGGCGTCGGAAGCTTCTTTGGGTGCGCCGCCATCGTCGCCCCAATCCAGGGTGATTTCTGTGTCATCCGTCGTGAATTCGGGCGTCGCGCTCAGTTCAAGATCAGATTCCTGTTCGGCGGCGTCAACGTCTTCCATCAGACTGAAACCGAGGCCATCATCATCATCCCGCGGTGTTGCGGTCAGATCCAGATCAAGATCCGTTGCGTGTGACGGTGCGGTATCGCCCAACCGGGCCAAGCCATCCGCCATGACATCCAGTGCCTTGTCCGCGCCGATCGGGTCGTCCACCACCGCGTCGATAAAATATTCGCCGCCGGTGATGATATCGGCCAGTGTGTTCAAGGTTTCCGCACCGGGAACATGTTCGGATTCGGTAATCCCCTGCTCGATGATCTTGCGCAGGCGGGCGAACATTTCGCTGCCGCGTTGCTGGTTCAGGATCGCCATCGCGCCACTGACGCTCTTGAGTTGATCCGGAATATGGGTAAGTATTTCCAATTTGTTATGATCAGCCGCATAGGTGGCGATCGCATCCTTGACGGAGTGCAGGACGGACTTGGCTTCCTTCGCCGTGGTGCGCACCAACTCATTAAATTCGGATTGCGGCAGTAAAGTGTCGGTATCGTTACCCAGGGACATTTCCGAAGCCAGGGAAGATTCCACGAATATCAACGTGCTGGCAATGCTCATGATCAGCGTGTCTTGTACCTGTCCGGTACCACCCAGCGCCTGGGCGATGGTGGCGTGGTGCTGCAACAATTCCTCGCGTTGCCGGCCCATGCCAATCATGCCCAGAGTATCCGCTACCGTCTTGATGCGGTCCAGAATGGGCGCGAAACTGCTGACATCCTTCTCCTGGGAGCGCTCGTAGATGTCCAATGCTTCCTTGATTTGCAGCAGATCTTCCTTGATGGCGCTCGCCACATGTTGAATCAGGTCGCCATCAAGCCCCAGTAATCCGTCTTTGGCTTTGTTGAGTTCACTTTCCGTGGGCAGCAACGCCTGCAAATCGAATTGTTCGTTAAGCGCGGTGACGCGGTTGCCGGTAGAAGTCGCTTGAGCGACGTAATAAAGGGTGTTTTTCAGTATTTCCGTGCTCAGTGGCGAACGCTCATGGGCTGCGCCCTGATCCGTAAGCTGTTTGATGCGCCGGTCGATGGCGCCGAGCAGATGCTTGACTGAGGCGCTGAGAGTAATACCCTCCTCATAAAGCGCTTCCGCCAGACCGCCACATACCCACCAGACCTGCTGTTCTTGGGGGGTTGCCGCCTGACGCTCAAGTTGCACCAGGATCTTGGTCAGGCGCCGGAGATTCTCCGGCACGTCCGTATTGCGAAAGATACCGATCAATGACAATTGGTAAATTGGGCGTAACTTTTTCGCCAGTGCCCGGCCATCATTGCCGGTATCGTACGATTCTCCGGCCTTGGGCAGGACGTTAAGATTTGGACTGAAAAAAGCCGCTTCACTGAGCAGTGGGGCGCCACACAGCGCGCGCAGATCGTTCAGCAAAGGCAACAGGATAATAGGGATATCGCGTTGCCCCTTTTGCAAGTTGTCGAGATAAATGGGTACCTGGACGATGGCCCGCATTAAAACTTCAAAGGCGTCTTCTTGCTGCGTGACTTTATCGGCGCGCAGATGCTCTACCAATTGCGTCATTTCATCGGTCAGCAGGCTGGCGCCGTACAGACCGATCATTTTGAGAGTGCCATTGACCTGATGCAGGTTTTCCGTAATGACGTCTAATTCCGAAGTGGCACTGTGGTCTTCGACGAAAGCCTCTAATGCCTGCCGTGCCCGGTCCAACGCCTGCTTGATCTCGTCCCTTACCCAGCTCAGGGCTTTGCGGTCTATGTCAACATGTGTCATAAGCGTCATCGACTAATACGTCCGTTGAAATAGTGCTACGTTACGGTTTTCGGTCTCGATGCGTCGCATGGATTGGTGTGACCACCCATGGGCTTCACCGGGTGCCACCAGCAATATGCCGCCAGGCACCAAGGCAGCAGCAAGGTTGTCGAGAGCGCGAGATTTTTCCGCGGGACCGAAATAGATCAAAGTGTTCTGGCAATACACGACATGCATGGCGGCCTGGTATGGCGCCGTGTTATCCGTGATATCCACGCGGGTAAAGCATGCATGGTGTGCAAGATCGCCGGCCAGCTTGACCTGATCATCATTGACAGGCTGGAAGTAAACGTTGCGCACATGCTGGTCAATGTTCTTGAGTTGTGCCCGTTGATAGATGCCACTCCGTGCTTTGCGCAGGCAGACCGTGCTGAGGTCGCTACCGACTATTTGCCAGGGGATGAGCCGGTTTTGGGAGCGCAAGGCTTGATCCACGGTGATTGCCAGCGACCAGGTTTCCTCGCCATAGGCGCAACCCACGCTCCATAACATCAGCGAATCAAGGTGTGAAAAATGGGTCGCCAATAATTCATGCAAACATGTCAGAGAGGGCTGGTGCCGGAAAAACCAGGTATCGTGCACGGTCAGCTCATGCAGCATTTGTTGCCACTCCGGGTCATCGGTAGGCAAACGCTCCAGGTGGCTGAGATAACCATCAAAATCGGTCAGCGCGCAAACGGCGCCGCGGCGGTATAAAATGCTGGTAATAAACGAACGTCGCCACTGATTACTGCAATTACCCAGACGCCCGCGAATCAAAGTCAGGGCGCGCGCAAACGAGGCGTCACTCAAAGACGCCTGTTGCAGCCCCGACGGTTGCGGGATGAGGTTGGTTTGTGCTGTCATCATGGCGATATTCATGATCGGAATCCGTATGACGCCGGGCGGCGGTGTGTGCCGCCGCCGCGGGCGTTAGTTCGGGATCTTGAATCCGGCTACCGACTTACGCAGATCATTCGCCAGATCCGCGAGATTACCGATCGAGGTCGCGGTCTCATTGGTACCGGTAGACGTCTGGGTGGTAACTTCCTGGATCATATTCATGGTTTCAGAAATGCTCGATGCAGCCGCGGATTGTTGCTCGGCGGCGTCCGTAATATTGGAGATGATCGTCGCCAGCTTGTTGGAAACCTCCTCAATTTCAGACAGCGCCGTACCCGCGTTCTGGGCCAGATTGGCCCCGCGTACCACGCCCGCGGTACTTTCTTCCATGGAAGCTACCGCTTCCTTGGTATCCGCCTGAATGGTGCGCACCAGGCCTTCGATCTGCTTGGTTGCGTCGGTGGAGCGTTCCGCCAGTCGTTGTACTTCGTCCGCGACCACCGCGAATCCGCGGCCCGCTTCCCCGGCCATGGCCGCCTGGATGGCGGCGTTCAACGCCAGAATGTTGGTTTGGTCCGCGATATCGTTGATAAGCTCGATGATGTCGCCGATTTCCTGAGAGCTTTCACCCAGCCGTTTGATACGTTTCGAGGTTTCCTGGATGGTTTCACGAATCGAGTTCATGCCATCAATGGTGTCCTGTACCGCCTGCGCCCCTTTGTGGGCGATGGTTACCGCTTGTTGCGCAACCGCGGTGGATTGCCGGGCGTTGGTGGATACCTGTTCGATGGAAGTCGCCATCTGGGTCACCGCCGCCGATACCGCGGTAATCTGCTGTGTCTGGTGATCCGAAGCTTCCGCCAGATGGATGGCGGTGGCCTGGGATTCCTGAGCCGCGG
Source organism: Gammaproteobacteria bacterium (assembly GCA_024641505.1). GTDB lineage: Bacteria > Pseudomonadota > Gammaproteobacteria > SG8-11 > SG8-11 > UBA6920. The sequence goes on along the minus strand of JAHECY010000220.1, from coordinate 5,969 downwards.
AGGATACCTGCACCGTGGTTTCGTTGATGGAGGTTACCAGTTTGCGCAACGCGTCGATCGCGAAGTTGATAGCGTCCGCGATGGCGCCGGTGAAGGTCTCGGTTACCGTCGCGTGGGTGGTGAGGTCACCATCGGCGAGGTCGGCGATTTCCTCCAGGAGCTGCATGATGGATTCCTGATTGGTGCGATTCTGTTCCTCGGTTTCCTTCAAGCGGGCTTTGGAATCGCGGAAGATTTTCATGAACAACCAGATCAGCAAGAACACGAAGATCACGCCGAATACACCACCTTTACCGGTGGTAAAGAAGCGTTCTTTGCCCAGGTTGCTGTAGCCGTCCACCAGTTCGGTGGTGATATTCAGGAAGTCTTCACTCTTCGCCAACATTTCGGCCGCGGCGTTCTGCGCCTGGAACAATTCCGGGGTTTTTTCCAGGATGCGGGTCACCAGTTCGCTGACTTCCGCGAATGATTCAGTTACTTCCTGAAGTTTTTCCCGAGCATCCGCATCCTTGATGCGTGTGATGTTCATGGCTGGATTGCCCTTGAGCATGGCATCGAGTACGCGACCAAACAATGCCGCGTCACGGCCAAATCGGTCAGCTGCGGTCGCCGCTCCCTGGCCCCCCTGCATGATGCGGGTGACGTTAAATGACATACGTTGGCTTAACATCAACTGGCGGGCGGCGATATAGATCTGCTGTGGGTTAGCGCCGATTTCAATCATGATCTGCACCACCTCGTCCGACAGGGCGAGCAAGTTGGGCATGGTGTTGTTGATGTGTTTGACGAATTCGTCGAGCTGTCTGATGGTGCCTTCGGCAGCCAGAATCGTGTCCGCGTCTTGCTTGAATTCCTGCCAGATCTTGTCCGTTGCCGCCAGCGGTCCAGCAACACCCGACGGTGAACGCGGCAGATTGATGGTCGGATCACCGTTCAGCAGCAGGTTGACCTGGGTATCCAACCGGTCACGATACTTTTTCAGCGTGGGAAATTCTTCCACATCGGCGTTGGCGGCTTTGGTGGAATCGATAACGATGTCCTGCGACAGTACGCGAATTTCACCCGCAGTACTGATGTAGATTTTTTCCTCGAAGGACTTTACCGCCACCACCCAGAAGTTATAGGCGAACAGAAAGAAGAACAGCGCCAGCAACGCAACGATGAAACCAAATTGGCCCCCGGTTGACGATTGGCTTTTGCCGCGGCGTCCCATTTTTAAGCCACGTAGACTAAATCTGGGAAGTGATGGTAAATTTAAGGACATTCGCTTGCGCATTGTTATAACTCCTGGCCCTGAATCTCTTTACTATTTATTGTGAACTACGGGTACCCAATAGGTGTGCGGGTAGCCCTGAGCGGTCAATGCGGGCGTTGTATCGATGGTCATACTGCCACCCGCAGGAAATCTGGTGTTTGTGTTAAAATTTTCATGCTGAAGATATACCAGGGGTTGTCATTCTGACGAAACCCGTTGGTCAAATAAGGTGCGAGCTGCTTGCTGGTGGTAATTTTACCGGTTAGTTTTTCGTCATCGTAAAAATGTTTCAAGCCGAAAACTTCATCCACCAGCAGTCCCGCCCATAAATCCAGGTGATTCACCACCAGAATGCGACTGTGTCTGCCAATATTGACCGGCGGTGTTCCCAGGTAATCCTGAAGATCCAGCACTGGCATCAGGTTGCCGCGTATGTTGGCCATGCCTTTCACCCAGCTTTTGGTGCCGGGGATCAATGTGACCTGAGGTAAGTAGAGGATTTCATTGACATCACCCACGGCGGCCACAAGATTCTGTTTGCCAACACGAAACCCGATACCCGACCAAGGTCGCCGCAATTGCTGTTGCTGTGGCAGGCCCACGGCCACTGCGACGCTGCGTTGTTCCAAAGCAAGCAGTAAATCGAACGCTTCAGTTTTGTCTTGCTGTGCCATGAGCCGAAATCAACCTCCCATCACGGCCTTGAGTTTACTGATCAATTCTTTTTCAGTAGCCGGTTTGGTGATGTAATCCTTAGCACCCTGACGCATACCCCAGACCCGGTCGGTTTCCTGGTTCTTGGTGGTCACAATAATGACCGGAATATGGGCGGTATCCGGGTCGGTCGTGATCTGACGTGTCGCCTGAAAACCGTTAAGTCCGGGCATTACCACATCCATCAGCACTGCATCGGGCTTCTGCGCCTTGACGACAGCAATGCCTTCCTCACCGTTTTCAGCGGTAATCACTACGAAGCCATTCTTCTCGAGCATGGTTTTGAGGATATGCGCTTCCGTAGGTGAATCATCAACGATAAGTACTTTCGCCATATTAAACTCCCTCGGATGTTACTAAAATTATTTCACTGGTCATCTGGTTAACTGCTACTTGTGTACGTATTCCTTGATCGCACCAAGCAATTCCTCTTTGGTGAACGGCTTGGTGAGATACTGATCCGATCCAACAATTCTGCCCCGTGCCCGGTCAAACAGACCGTCTTTACTGGTTAACAGCACCACGGGAGTGCTTTTATAGACATCATTGCGTTTAATCAATGCGCAAGTCTGATACCCATCCAGACGTGGCATCATGATGTCAATGAATATAATATCGGGCTGATTATCCGTAATCTTTGACAAAGCTTCGAATCCATCGGTAGCGGTAATTACCTCGCACCCCGCCTTTTTTAGCAGGGTTTCTGCTGTACGGCGAATGGTCTTGCTGTCATCGATAACCATAACTTTGGTGCCAGCCAGTTCTTGATCGGCACTTTCGCTCACATCAATACCTCTTGTTTATTCCATCGGGGCGAAATTCGCTCCATAACTACCCAGTTTTTTTATAGGTTTTTAGTATATGGTTCTCTATTTCAATAAAAAAATCTTCGCTTTTGTAGCATAGAATCATTATATATGCCATAAATCACCAATTGTTTAACGGTGAAAGCACATAATCTCACCCAGAGTATCGGCGAGCCGCTCTGATTCATTAGCATTTCTTAATAAAAATATAGGGTTTTAAGAGCCGCAGGGCTGCCAGGGTATTCCCGGTAGGGTACACTCGACCTTCCTTTGGCCGCCGCCATGGTACCCTATTCCACGATCTCTGTCTGGCCCACGAAAAAAAAGGTAAGCGTATCTTTATGAGCGTGAAGATTGGTTTTGTCATGGATCCTCTGTCTGGTATTAAAGTCGCTAAAGACAGTACATTCGCGATGATGCTTGCCGCCCAGGAACGCCAATGGCCGGTTTATTACATGACGCTGGATTCACTGTTCGCGCGGGGGGGGCAGCCTTACGCCCGGGTCGCACGCGTGTCTTTGTCCGACAAAGCTGACAATTGGTATGTTATTCAAGAGGAGAGCGAAATACCGCTGGTCGATCTGGATGTTGTTCTGATGCGCAAGGATCCACCGTTTAATATGGAGTACATCTACGCCACCTATATTTTGGAGCTGGCCGAACGTCAGGGTACCTTGGTCCTCAATCGGCCTCAGGGTTTACGGGACGCGAATGAAAAGATTTTTACCACATGGTTTCCTCAGTGTTGCCCTCCCACCCTGATCGCCCGAAATCAGGCTTTGTTGCGAGAGTTCCTGATCGAGCAGGGCGAAATCGTGGTGAAGCCACCCGCGGGAATGGGTGGAGAACGTATATTTTATATTCATGGGGGCGATAAAAACCTTGGCGTAATATTGGAGACAATTACTGACCATGGGCGGGCTTTTGCCATTGCCCAACGCTACTTGCCTGAGATTGTCCAAGGGGATAAGCGTATTCTGTTGATCGATGGCGAGCCGATACCGTATGCCTTGGCCCGCATCCCGAAAGCTGGCGAAGCGCGGGGCAATCTCGCCGCAGGCGGCACCGGTGTGGGGGTGGCGCTGACCGATAGAGATTATTGGATTTGTCGCGAAATAGCGCCGATGTTACGAGAAAAAGGGCTTATTTTCGTGGGAATCGACGTGATTGGTGATTATCTCACGGAGATCAATGTGACCAGTCCAACCTGTATTCGGGAGCTGGAGGCACAGTACCAAATTCCCATCGCGGGCAAATTAATGGACTGGATCGCCACCCGCCTGGAGTCGTAACTACATGAAAACTTTGTTTGTTCGTGGCGTATTGATGCTCGGGCTGGTATTGGTTGGCTGTGATACTGCGCCAGTCGTGATCAAGCAACAGTTCTATTCGTTCGGCACCATTGTGGAAGTGAGCTTGTGGGGCGTTAAGCCACAGCAGGCGCAGAGTGTGTTCCTGCAACTGCAGGAAGATATGGATTACATGCATGAAACCTGGCATGCCTGGCACGAGGGACCGCTGGCACGTATCAACCAGCTGTTGCCGCTGGGCGCAACGTTTTCCGTGGCACCGTCGGTATTGCCGTTGATCGAAAACTGCAAGCTGCTGTATCGCAAAAGCCACGGCCTGTTCAATCCGGCCATCGGTGGACTGATCAACCTCTGGGGTTTCGCGCAAGATGAGCCACCGTTGGGACCACCCCCCGCCGACGAAGCGTTGCGCCCGTACCTCGAAACTCCCCCTTCCATGGATGACATCGAACTGGATGGAATTCGCATGCGCAGCAAGAACCCCTTGGTGCAGCTAAATTTCGGGGGTTATGCCAAGGGTTATGCCGTGGACATACTGATTCAGCGCATGCAGGAGTCGGGTGTGCGTAATGGCATCGTCAATGCCGGCGGTGACCTGCGTGCTATTGGCATGAAAGGCGACAGACCCTGGCGCATTGCGATCCGCGATCCACGCGGTGAGGGGATTCTGGCGTCATTGGCGGTGCAGGGGGACGAGAGCGTTTTTACGTCCGGCAATTACGAACGCTTCTTTACTTTCGATGGCCAGCGTTTTCACCATATTATTGATCCACGCACCGGTTATCCGGCGCAGGGCAGTGTGTCCGTGACGGTGATCCACAACAACGCCGCGGAAGCGGATGCCGCAGCTACCGCGATTTTTGTCGCCGGTCCCCGGCAATGGCCGGAAATTGCCGCCGCCATGGGCGTGACTCAGGTGATGGTGGTGGATGACGCCATGCACGTTTATATGACGCCCTCGATGGCGGAGCGGGTACATTTCGAAATTGAGCCCCTTCCTGCTGTAACCATTCAGACCTTGCCATGACCCTGGGTGATGTGCTGGCGATAATGCTGGTGTCGGCGCTGTTGTTGATTGCGACACTATATTTGTGGACCGGCGATCAAGGGATTGCCGATAAGGTGGTAGTCGCCAGTGGCGGCAAGATTATTGCGGAATTGGATATTCATCAAGATACCGTTTTGGATGTGGACGGTTTTCTCGGTGTCAGCCGCGTGGAAGTCAAAGGGGGGCAAGTGCGTTTCGTGGATTCACCCTGCAGTAATCGTCAATGCATTCTGCGGGGATGGGTGCGAGAAAGTGGTGACACCGTGGTTTGTCTGCCAAATCGGGTAAGTGTGACGATTACCGGACTGGATACTTATTACGACGCGGTTAATTTTTAACAGGTGATGGCCGTTGACCAAGACTCGCACCATAGAGGCGACCCGGGAAGATGTGCGTATCGCCGCGTTGGCGGTATTGGCCATAGCGTTACATATTTTAGAAGGCTCGTTTCCCTCGCCGTTGCCAGGTGTAAAACCGGGTATCAGTAACATAATTACTGTGGTGGTATTATGTCGGTCCGGATGGCGTTGGGCCGCCTGGATTACCTTGTTAAGAGTATTGATAGGAAGCGTGGTGCTGGGGACCTTTCTTTCTCCCACTTTCGTGTTAAGTTTGGCCGGCGCCTGTGCGGCTTTGGGGGCGTTGGCGCTGGGAACTTTGATTTCTCAACGTATTCCAAGACTTAAATTGGGCCCGGTGGGTTATAGTGTGCTCGCCAGCAGTTTTCATATTGGCGTCCAGGTGCTGGTAGCCTTTATACTCTTTATTCCTCACGGGGGTATCTTTAAACTGGTGCCCCTGTTCGGAAGCGCGGCGCTGGTGTTTGGCATTCTAAA
>JAHECY010000007.1 GCA_024641505.1 Gammaproteobacteria bacterium | reverse complement strand
GCCGCGCAGGAGTTGTTGACCCAAGTGGAACTGGGGCATCGCCTGCTGCACAAGCCCTCGGAATTGTCAGGAGGGGAACGTCAACGCACCGCCATTGCCCGTGCTTTGGTCACTAATCCCGAGATCGTACTTGCCGATGAACCCACGGGAAATCTGGACCACAATACCGCGGCGCGGGTTTTCGGTCTGATGCTCGAACTCCATAACGCCCGCAATACCAGCATTATCGTCGTTACCCACGATCACCAGATCGCCGACCGCATGTCCTCGACCTTGGTGATGGCGGACGGCCGCATCAATAAAAACTAGTCGCGGTACCGCGTGCCGCGGAAAATACGGCGTAACCTGGCACGGGATCTCAGTCGGAAAGCTGATTGGATTTGGGTGTCCGGCGTTTGCGCAAACGCGCCTGCCAGGAACGTACTACCACCAGGCGCCATACCAGGCGAATAGTAATGTTTCCAGCCAGGGCGGCAAATGTGCCCATGACCAGACATCCGAACAGAAAGGGTTCCCAGATGGCACCCAATTCCTCCATGAGCCAGGTGATCGTCAGGGTAAACTCCACATGCTGCGTGGGAACCTGCAAAATCCATGCGCCCACGCGGTAACAGAAGTAGAATATGGGGGGCATGGTCACGGGATTTGTGACCCAAACCAGTCCGACGGAAATAGGGAGGTTGACGCGGCTCCAGATTGCCAGCGCGGCGGCGATCGGCATTTGCGAGGGTAAGGGAATGAAAGCGCAAAACAAGCCTACCGTAAAAGCGCCGATCACCGATTTGCGATTCAAATGGAACAGGTTGGGATCGTGCAGCAGCGTACCCAAGAACTGCAGCGATTTGTGATTCCTGATGGTGTCGTGATCCGGCATCCACCGCTTGATAAATTTCCTCGGCATGGTTTAAACCTGAGCCTTACTGCTGTGGGTGGTAGTTATAGTGGTAAGCCATTATCCACATTTTGTTCTAGGAAGAAAGAATGCGGAAAGGGATTTTCTGTTTTCTTATCGGCATTGTCGTTTTCCAACTGATGCCGGAGCTGCCGGCGCGCTATTGGCTGGCTTTAGTCCCTATCGTTGTGCTGGGTATGTGGCCGCGTTCGTGGTTCCGTTGGCTGGGTTGCGTCATCCTCGGGTTTCTTTGGATGCTGTGGCGTGCCGATCTGGTGCTGACCGAGCCCACCATCGATGAAGCTTTACGGGGCCAGGATCTGGTGGTCGTGGGGTGGGTGCAGTCTTTACCGGAGTCGAGTCATCAGCGCTTGCGTTTTCTGTTCCGGCCGTCGGCATTATGGCATCAAGGTACCGCATTGCCCGTGCCGCCTCTGATTCGCCTGAGTTGGTATAACGTTAAAGATATGTCACTGGAGCCTGGCCAATGGCTGGCGCTGACGGTACGCCTGAAGCCCCCCCGGGGATTCAGCAACGCGGGAGGTTTTGATTACGAATGCTGGTTGTTCCAACAACACATTCGGGCTACCGGATATGTGCGTCAGCAACTCGGTCCTGATCAGTTACAAAACTTACTCGTCACCAATCCGGAACTCGCCGCGCACTGGGGCGCTAAGCCGTGGTCGTCCTGGGTCGATCGGGGACGCGCCCGACTGCAGGAAAGTTTACAGTTGGTTAATCATGCCCCTGCGACCAATCTGGGGTTGGTGCATGCATTGGCCATTGGCGTGCGCACCGGCATCGACAATGCGCACTGGGAAGTGTTGCGGAAAACCGGTACCTCCCATTTAGTCGCCATTTCAGGTTTGCACATTGGTTTGGTGGCGGGGTTCGGTTTTTTTTTCGTGCAGTGGGTCTGGGCCCGTTCGCGTCGTTTGCCGTCATTAGTACCGGCGCCCAAAGCGGCGGCGTTGGGCGCCGTAGTGTGCGCCGTCGTTTACAGCGCGTTGGCCGGGTTTGCCGTGCCGACACAGCGCGCCGTCGTGATGACCACGGTCGCCATGGTGTTGCGGCTGGCGCAAGGCCGTTTACTCTCCAGCCACGTGCTGAGTCTGGCATTGGTGGTGGTCCTGATCATAGATCCGCTTGCGGTATTGGCGCCGGGGTTCTGGTTGTCGTTCGCCGCGGTAGCGGTAATAATTTTCAGCTCATCGGGACGATTGCGTACGCCACGATGGTGGTGGCAATGGACCCGGGTCCATTGGGTGGTGGCGTTGGGGTTGACGCCATTCCTGCTGTTTTATTTCCAGCGCACATCACTGATCGCGCCGGTGGCCAATGTGCTGGCCGTGCCCTGGGTCAGTTTCATTTGTGTGCCACTGGTGCTGGCGGCAACGCTGGTGGGCCAAGTTTCGAAGGGGCTTGGCGAGATTTTGTTGCAACTGGCGTTGTACAGTCTGGATGCCATTTGGGAGTTTCTGGCGTATCTGGCGGCACTGCCCTGGGCGGAATGGGTCGTACCCGCACCGGCGCTTTGGACGCTTATCCCAGCGCTGACCGGCATGTGCTGGCTGCTGGCGCCACGCGGTTGGCCGGCACGCTGGTTGGGAGGGCTCGCGATCCTGCCCGTGCTACTGAACCGGCCTGCGGGATTGGCCCCTGGCGTGGTAAATTTCACGTTGCTGGACGTGGGTCAAGGGCTGGCTGCCGTGGTGCGCACCGCCCACCATACCTTGGTCTACGACACCGGGCCACGCTTCGGACCGGATTTTGATGCCGGCGCGGCGGTACTGGTCCCTTATTTACAAAACCTGGATGTGCGGCAGGTGGATATATTGATTATCAGCCACGGCGATAGCGATCATGTGGGCGGCGTGTCATCGTTGCTGGCGGCGGTAGCGGTAGAAACCGTTATCGCCGGTGCCCATAAGGGTGCGTTACCGCGGAGCGCGCAACCGTGTCAGGGGCCTCGAGACTGGCGCTGGGACGGGGTGGTTTTCCAAATTCTCTACCCCCTGGGCGGTGGTGACGACGACCAGCACGAAAATAATGGCTCTTGTGTGCTTAAAGTGACGGTACCGGGGGCGGGCAGTCTGCTGCTGCCGGGCGATATCGAAGCCCGTGCGGAAAACGACATTGCGCTGCATTATGGACATTCGCTGCGCAGTCGCGCGCTGATCGTGCCCCATCATGGCAGCACGACATCATCCTCGGAAATCTTTCTGCAAATGGTCGAACCGCAAGTCGCTTTCGTTGCCACCGGGAAGGGGAATCGGTTTGGATTCCCTAAAAAAATAGTGGTAGAGCGTTATCAGCAACGCGGTATCAAACTTTTCGATACTGCGATTGACGGGGCCATTGACTTCCAGATTCTCCCGGAGGGTGGGGTAAACGGGCCGAATTCCCGGCGCGCAAGGTTCCGTCATTACTGGCAGGCACCGCCGTGACTGGAACATTACCCGACAATCTACATCACCACCCTTTGCGCTAGGGCAGGACTCTGTTAAATTATGCACTTTTCGCAGGTCATTGATATAAGGAAAAATAGAAGTGTTTGAAATCGTTAAAGCCGGTGGCTTGATCATGATTCCGATCATCGCCTGTTCCGTTCTCGCCATCGCCATCATTGCCGAGCGTATCTGGACGTTGCAGCGTAAACGCATTACACCAAAGAACCTGGTGCCCCAAATCTGGCACTGGCACAAAAATAATCAACTTACCAACGAAAACGTCAAGGTGCTACGGGAAGGTTCGCCCCTGGGGCAGATACTGGCGGCGGGTCTGGTGAACAGGCATCACAGCCGCGACATCATGAAAGAGAGCATTGAAGATACCGGACGCCACGTGGTTGTGGAGCTGGAAAAGTTCATGAACTCCCTCGGCACCATTGCGGCGGTCTCCCCGTTACTGGGATTGCTGGGCACGGTGATCGGGATGATCAAGGTATTTACGGCGATCTCCACCATGGGCGTCGGTAATCCCGGGGTGCTGGCCGGGGGTATCTCTGAAGCGTTGATTACCACCGCTTCGGGCCTGGCCGTCGCCATTCCCAGTTTGATGATGTACCGGTATTTCCGTGGCAAAGTGGATGAGCTGGTGATTGACATGGAAAAGGAAGCACTGAAAATGGTTGAGATCATGCAGGGCGAACGGGAACGGGATTCCGGAATCTGATTATGAACCTCAAACCCCATGCTAAGGATGATGTAGATATCAATCTGACGCCGCTGATCGACGTGGTGTTTCTGCTGCTGATATTTTTTATGGTGTCTACGACCTTCAAACAGGAATCCTCGATCACCATCAATCTGCCCGAGGCCTCCAGTGAGAAGCCTGTTGCGCAGGATAATCTGGTCGAAATTTCCATTGATGAACAGGGGCGGTTTTTTATTAATCAGGCGCAGGTGGTTAATACCCGTCTGGTCACCGTGAAGCGCGCTTTGGAAAAAGTAGTGGCTGGCCGTAAGAATTTGATCGTGGTCATCAGTGCTGACGGCAAGACCCCCCATCAGTCCGTCGTCACGGCCATGGATGCGGCTCGGCAGGCAGGCTTGCTCAATCTGAGTATCGCCACCCGGCGGCCCCAGAATGCACCAGGCAAATAATCGATGATCCGGAATGCCCGGCGCCCAGGCCTGCTGATGGCCACACCCGCATTGGGTGTGACCGGGGCAATGCCCTTGGCATCAGGAACGATAGCGCGGTTACCGGTGGCGGGGAGCATCCCGGAGACGCCAGCGGCGATCAACAGAATTCAGCGCGGGTACCTGGTTTATCCCGGTGGTGATTCCTGAACGGGTAACACGACGGAGCGACAGCGACAGTGAAACGGTTGGATCAATATTGGTATAGCAAGAACCTGGTTGCCGTGATCCTGCTGCCGTTAAGTTGGGTATTTCGGATACTGGCGGCATTGCGCCGGCTCGCTTACGCATTGCGCCTGCTGCGTCGACACCGATTGCGAGTGCCGATCATTGTCGTCGGCAACATTACGGTGGGTGGAACCGGCAAGACGCCGCTGGTCATCTGGCTGGCTAATTACCTCAAGTCAGTCGGTTATCATCCGGGTATCGTCAGTCGGGGCTATGGCGGCAAGGCCAGCCGATGGCCGCAGCAAGTTCGAGGGGACAGCGATCCCAAAGTGGTGGGTGATGAAGCGATTATCATCGCACGTCATACCCGTTGTCCGATGGCAGCGGGACCTGACCGGGTAGCGGCGGCGGAAGCGTTGCTGACCTATGCACAATGCGACATCATTATATCGGACGATGGATTGCAGCATTATGCCCTGGAGCGGGACATCGAGATTGCGGTAGTGGACGGCGTGCGCCGCATGGGCAACGGCAATTTTCTGCCGGCGGGCCCGCTGCGCGAGTCACCGAAGCGCTTGCGCAAAGTGGACTTTGTGGTGGCCAATGGTCAACACGGTCCAGGCGAATTTCTCATGCGTATGCAAGTGGGTAAATTGCGCAATATCAACTTTCCCAATGAGGTTCGTGACTTGAGCTTGCTCAAGGGGCGACCGGTACACGCGGTGGCGGCGATCGGTAATCCCGAGCGGTTTTATCGCATCCTGGCGGTTGCCGGTGTGAAGGGTAAACGCCATGAGTTTGGTGACCACTATTTCTTCAAACCTGAAGATATCACCTTCAATGATAATCTGCCGGTGATCATGACGGAGAAAGATGCGGTAAAATGCCAACCTGCGCCGGGAAATAATTATTGGTACCTTATGGTAAAAGCGCATGTTGAAGATCGTTTTGGTTATGAGCTGGTCGAGAAATTACATCAATTGAGCGGCGTCAGGCTGAACATGCCCAAGCGCCCGCTTGCCACACAGAGGTTAAGAACGAATGGATAAGAAACTGTTGGATATTCTGGTCTGCCCGGTATGCAAAGGTCCTTTGCACTACAGGAAAGACGCAGCGGAACTGGTGTGTAAACCTGATCGCCTGGCGTACCCCATTCGCGATGATATTCCGGTGATGCTCGAGCAAGAGGCGCGTGCCATGACCGCCGAAGAGGTCGCCTGACACCGTGAGCTTCCGGGTTGTTATTCCCGCCCGTTACGCTTCCACGCGCTTGCCCGGCAAGCCCCTGGTCGATATTGCCGGCAAACCCATGATTCAGCATGTTTACGAACGGGCCAAGGCCAGTAACGCGCGTTTGGTGATCGTTGCCACGGATGATGATCGCGTCTACCAGGCGGTACGCCAGTTCACAGATGATGTGCTGATGACGGGCGTCCACCACCAATCAGGAACGGATCGCGTCGCGGAAGTGGTAACGCACTATGGGTTCCATGACGATGAAATTATCGTCAGCCTGCAAGGTGATGAGCCGCTGATGCCACCGGCTCTCATTGATCAGGTCGCCCAGGATCTAGCAAGCTATCCAGCGGCCAGCGTGGCGACGCTGGCGGTGCCAATTTCCGACGCCGGTGAAATATTCGATCCCAATGCGGTAAAAGTCGTGTGTGACGAGCAAGGCTTTGGTCTTTACTTCAGTCGTGCGGTGATTCCGTGGAGCCGCGATACATTCAACAAGGAACCAAAAATCATTCCTGAGGGAGACGTTTACCTGCGTCATCTGGGGATCTACAGTTACCGTTGTGGTTTTCTGCGGCGTTTTGTTACTTGGGCGCCGGCACCACTGGAACGCATCGAAGCCCTGGAACAACTGCGTGTATTGTACAAGGGTGAAAGAATCCATGTGTCCACCACTCGGCAAGCGCCGGAATCCGGAGTCGATACACCGGCGGATCTGGAACGGGTGCGACGGAAATTAGGCGATTTATAGCCTATTGTTGTTTATATTCTTTAATCGTAAACCACTGCTGTGTCATTTGTCCGGTAGCATCAAGGTGACCGTTATGATGAGACTTGTGCGTGTAGTCGGCGTGTATCTCCTGATGGCATCCTGTGTCGCCGGTTGGGCACGGGCCGAGGATACAAGCGCCGGGAGTCCAGTTGCTGACGTGGTACACCATCAGCTCACGGTGCAATTACGTCCTAAATCCTCGTCATTGAAGGTCAGTGATTTAGTGACCTTGCCGGCGGCGTTGCTGGTCGATTCCAAAGTAGAGTTCAGTTTACACAGTGATCTCGTCATTGATGGCGCTGAAGGTCGCGTTGAAAAACTGGAGTCGGTTGCCACCGGTGATCCCAGCGATCTCAACAATGGAGCGGTACCCGTTACCCGCTACCAAATCACCTTGCCTGCCGGGGCCGGGGCTTTCAGCATCAGCTATCACGGAAAAATTCATCATAAGATCGCCCGGCCCGAGGAAGAGTCGGCACGCAGTTTTTCCGCATCTCCGGGCCTGATCGATACCGAAGGCGTATTTCTGGCGGCGTCTTCCCATTGGTTTCCGGAGATTTCCGGGCACCTGATGTCATTCAAGATGACCGTGGCGCTGCCGGGCGGCTGGGATGCTGTCAGCCAGGGGGCGCGCGTTGAGCACAATCGCAAGCGCGGATTTACGCTGGTGGCGTGGGAGGAGACTTCGCCCCAGGATGATATTTATCTGGTGGCCGGCGCATTCAAGGAATACAGTCAGCCCGCCGGTGCGGTAACCGCCAATGTTTTCTTACGCGACGCCGATGACGCACTGGCCGCGAAATACCTGGAAGCGACCACGCAGTATCTGGCGCTGTATGAAAAAATGCTGGGTCCTTATCCTTACCAAAAATTCGCGTTGGTGGAGAATTTTTGGGAGACCGGTTATGGCATGCCTTCATTCACGCTGCTGGGATCCAAGGTGATCCGGTTTCCATTCATTATCGTATCTTCCTATCCCCATGAGATCTTGCATAACTGGTGGGGTAACAGCGTGTATGTGGATTATGACACCGGTAACTGGGCGGAAGGCTTGACCGCCTATCTGGCGGATCACCTGTTGAAAGAGCAGCGTGGGCAGGGTGCCGAGCATCGGCGGGATACACTGCAGAAATATACTGATTTTGTCTCTTCCAGTCGCGATTTCCCCCTGACGGAATTCGTCGCCCGACACAGTTCAGCGACGGAAGCGGTGGGCTACGGCAAAGCGCTGATGCTGTTTCATATGTTGCGCCGGGATATGGGAGACGAGGTATTTCTCAAGGCCCTGGGGCAGTTCTATCAAACCTATAAATTCCGGCGCGCCGGGTTTATGGATTTGCAAAAAGTGTTTACCGAAGTCGCGCACAAAGACTATAGCGCAATGTTCTCGCAATGGGTGCAGCGCAGCGGCGCACCGGCGCTGCAGTTGCGAAGCGCCAGCGCGCGCACGCAAGCACAACAGTATGTCCTGACGCTACAGGTGGCTCAAATCCAGGACCAGGCAGCTTATGACCTTTTGGTGCCCGCGGCAATAACACTTGAGGGGGTTGACCGTATGTACCAGACGCAATTGGTGCTTAACGACAAATTGCAGAACATTGATCTCACCCTGCCGGCGCGACCGATCTCCATTCAACTAGATCCTGAGTTTGATGTTTTCCGACGGTTACACAGCGCCGAGATTCCGGCGGCCCTGTCCCAGGGCTTTGGCGCGGAACAGGCGATTGTGGTGCTGCCCGCCAGCGCCAGCGTCGATATTCGCAATGCGTTGCAGAAACTGGTGCGGCAATGGCAGCAGGAACAGCAAATTACTTTCCAGGTGGTGTCTGATGATGCACTGCAGGAATTGCCGGACGCCGCAGCGGTGTGGATTATGGGATGGGATAATAAGTTCATCAAGACCGTGCCCCCCTTGCTTGATCCGGCACAGGCATCCTTGCAGTCCGGTACCGCGACATTGGATGCGCAGACCCTGCAACGTGCCGGTCATCAGGTGGTGTTAAGCATACGCCATCCCGCCAATGCAGAGCATACCTTGCTTTGGATCGGTGCCGACAACGTGGCTGCCATTGAAAATCTGGCGCGTAAACTGCCTCATTATCGAAAATACAGTTACCTGGCTTTTGCCGGGGACGACGCGCAAAACGTCGCCAAGGGGCAATGGCGTGTGACCAATTCACCGATGGTGGCCAGCGTGGTCCAACAGGATGGAGCACGGCCTGTGACCGGCGCCGCCGAATTGGCCCCCAGGGAGCCGCTGGCCCAGTTGCCACCGGTGTTTTCTCAACACCGCCTGCGCCAGGATGTGGACTATCTGGCACATAAAGATCGTCAGGGACGCGGGGTCGGTTCCGTTGGATTGCAACAGGCGGGGGACTATATCGCTGAAATTTTTACCAAAGCCGGATTGCAACCCGGTGGCGACAATGGCACCTATTTTCAGTCCTGGTCCCAGGACCTTGGTGCGCCGGTGGGTAATGTGCAACTTCGCAACGTCATCGGCATCTTGCCTGGAAGCAACCCCCGGCTGACCGGAGAGAGTGTGGTGGTGTCCGCCCATTACGATCATTTGGGCAACAACTGGCCCGGTGCGCGTAAAGCGGATGCGGGCAAGCTGCATCCTGGTGCCGATGACAACGCATCCGGTGTCGCGGTGTTACTGGAGTACGTGCGCGCGGTAAGCGCAAAACTGCAAGCTCAGCGTAGCGTAGTATTTATCGCCTTTACCGGTGAAGAGTGGGATCGTGCGGGTTCGCGCTATTATGTCGAACATGCCGGGGCCTATCCCGCAGAGAAAGCGATCGGCATCGTCAATATGGATACCGTGGGGCGCATAGGCAACAATCCGGTGACCGTAATCGGTACCGGTTCGGCGCGCGAGTGGGTGCATATCCTTAGGGGCGCAGGTTTTGTGACCGGAGTCAAGGTCAATACGGTGGACAGCGAGTGGGGATCCAGCGATCAACGCTCATTTTATGACAAAGGGGTATCGGGCATCCAATTATTTGGAAGTGCGCACAAAGATTTTCACCGCCCCAGCGACACGGTAGATAAAATTGATGTTGATGGCATGGTAAAAGTTTGCGCGTTACTCAAGGAAACAGTGGAGTATCTCAGTCAACGCCCCGAGCCGCTCAATGTCACCCTGCCGGATGCATCGTCTGCGGCGCCGTTGATCAGGGGGGCGGGAGCGCGCACCGCCAGCCTGGGTACGGTACCCGATTATGCCTGGCAGGGCACCGGGGTGCGTATTGCGGATGTCGAAAACGGTGCGCCGGCGCAGCAGGCGGGCCTGCAGGCGGCTGACATTATTACGGCATTTGACGGAATTCAGATCGACAATCTGCGCACCTTCGCGCAGGTATTAAGCACCCACGCGCCGGGTGATACAATAGCAATTCAGTACAAGCGTGGCGCTGAGCTCAAGGAGACCCGCGCCACTCTCGTGGCGAGATAACGGCGTCCTGGTAATTAACCGGTGCGTGAAAATTAATAACTTAACAAGGGGTCATAGTGGACATTTCATTTGAACTTATCGCGCGCGATAACGACGCGATAGGCAAACAACTGGCGTTTGTTCAAACGCACCTGCCCTTTGTCAATATTATCAATGTGCCGGATTTGCTGCGGTTTCCCGTACGCAGTTGGCAGGTCGTAACGCAGGTGCCGAAGGAAAAATACCGATTTATTCCCCATTTTCGCGCTATCGATTTCGATATCAAGGGCACACGGTTGTTTGACATAATCGAACAATTCGCGCTCAGTGAGTTGTTGCTGGTGACGGGGGACCCGCCTCCCGACATGTCGTTTAAAGTATACGACACTCGGGTTTTGGATTTGATCGCCAAGGTCAAGGACAAGTTTCCCCATATGAAGGTCTATGCCGGTTTCGATTCGTACCGGAGCAGTGTGCGAGATGAAGTGCAATACATGCAAGATAAACTCACGGCCGGTGCCGATGCGTTGTTTTCGCAGCCGTTCTTCGATATGCGCTTTCTGGAGATCTACGGTGAACACATTGCCGGTGACAAGGTATATTGGGGAATCAGCCCGGTGGTTACCGATCAGAGCCGCCGCTATTGGGAAACAATGAACAATGTCGTGTTTCCAGCGGATTTTCAGGCCGACTATGACTGGAACATGAATTTCGCGAACCAAGTGCTGGCACATGCCAAAAACACAGGCGCCAATGTCTATTTCATGCCCATCAGAATTAATCTGGAAAAATACTTCACAGGCATTAAGCTGTAGATGTAACAGGCAAACAGACGCCGCGTCGCCGGTATGCTAAACGAATTCCTAGTATAAAACTCGTGATTTGTGAAGTTATAAGATTCCCCGGTAGGCTGACAGGGTTTGGGCGGCTATTTTGTCCCAATTGTACTTGTCCTCAATCACGTTTCGGAAATTACTGACGCCCGGCGGCTGCGACATCATGGCGGTCAGTTTTGTACGCAGATCAGTATCATCGCCGATGTGAAAGTAACAACTTTCCGGTAAACCGATCTCCAGGTTAGCTGGGATATCGCTTACCAACAGCCTCAAATCATAACTCATGGCCTCAAGCAGCGCGATCGGCAGGCCTTCATGGTAAGAAGGCATGACAAAAGCTCTTGCGTGTGAAAATATTTCAGTAAGGTGACGGCCGCGGATAAATCCTGTCAACACAATACCGTTTTCGGTGGCAACGCGCTTGAGGTCCCGACTATAGACGGTTTCATGATCCGCGTCTCCGACCAGAACCAGTTTGCATTGGGTGTTGCCGATTTGGCGATAAGCTTCCACTAAATCATGGAATCCTTTCTCCGGTACGAAACGACCCACCGCGATGATGTAGTCGTTGTTTTGTAACCCAAGACTGGTTATATATGCGGTCGATGCAAGTTTGTCCGGAATATTGACGCCATTGGGTATGAGAACACAATCCATGCGGTGGTATTTCGTCTCAATAAGATTTTTGATGGTGTTGGAGATGACGATAATCCGGTCAGCGAAACGCGTGCCCCAACGTTCACCCAGGCGCAGGATAAATTTCGCCATGTGCCCCCACTTTTGACGATCATAGTCCGGTCCATGATGGGTCATGATTACGGTCATGCCGAGCAGCTTGGCAACCGGGATCAGAATCGCCGGACCGATGGCATGCACATGAAGAATATCGGGACTCAGGGTTCGGGCATGCAATATGGCTAGTAAAGTATGTACTATTGCTTCCAGGCTTTTTCTTTTTGGAGAAAAAATGTGTTTAAGTGTTACGCCCTGGAATTTGGAGTTTCGATTCTGGACATAGGGGCTACGGGTAATGATAGTGACTTCGCATCCAAGCTTGACCAGACGTGGATAGAGTTCCTGACAATGGGTTTCGACACCCCCCTGAATACCAGGGATGCCACGGGTTCCAATCACTGCAATTTTCATATACGGGCCGATAGAGTCGCTATTATCATCGAGATGCCTTTGTGACGGACAGTTTATGTCAGATCATTGGGGCGAGATCTCGGCATGCATCAGTGTGCATCTCCATTGTATACAGGCAGCGGCAAAGCCGCTACCGGTCAGTTGTCTGCGAGCGGTAGGGTAAAACCCCGAGGGTTGATGGTATGGTGTGCAGAGTCGGTTGCGGCTGCGCTTCGGTGCAATACCAGCCCTATGACGTCGCTAGCCGTGCGGCCGACGCCGTTTACTCAGCACCAGCCAATACCAGGCGCAGTTCCATATCACTAGCGCGATGCTGAGGTAGACGGTTAATTCACCGGTCAGACCTGACGGGTACACCATAGGCATAATATAATGATCAATGAAACTATCGGAGTAGCCTTGCTGGCCGGCGAGTACGCGAAAATGGTTTTCCACGGGAGTAAGAGGGCATCCCCAACCGGTGTGGTTGACGATAACAGCCCAGATGGTCGCCACGACATGCGGCCATATGAGTGATCTGTGCAGTAACGCAAGGGGAGCCCCGAAAATTACATAAAGAATAAAGAGAAAATGCAATATCATCGTTGCATCGGCAATGATGCGCGCGCTCACCGTTTGTTACCTCGCCATGGCGGGTTAGCTGTTTCTTTTGCAAAGTATAGGATAGTCATGAGAGAAAGTACCCGTACGGGTTTGCATTTTGGACTGACTTCCGGTGTCATCACCACCCTTGGCCTGATGGTCGGACTGCACGCAGGCACCCATTCAATATCGGCGGTGGTGGGCGGGATTGTGACGATTGCGATTGCCGACAGTCTTTCGGACGCGTTGGGTATCCATATCGCCAAGGAGTCTGAATCCACGGCGACCGCGTCGGAAGTTTGGCTCGCCACGTTCGCGACACTTCTTACCAAAATGCTCGTCACCGCCACTTTCCTGGTCCCAGTAGTGCTATTTTCCTTGAATACGGCGATCATCGTCGGTATTTTCTGGGGGTTGGGCATTCTGGTAGTGTTAAGCGTCAAGTTGGCGCGTATTCAAGGCGTGAAACCCTGGTCGGTGGTCATGGAGCATGTTGCGATTGCCGGTTTCGTCATTATTGTCACTCATTATGTAGGTGATATGGTGGGGCGCCTGTTTTCTTGATTTGTTAAAAAAACATCCGCGGGCATTGGACTTGTGGAACTTGCCTAATCAATGAACGTTTGTCCCGGGTTCAGGCGCTTCCCGGTGAATAACTACCTCTTCAATGTATCGTCATAGGCAATTTTCGGATAAAGTACCGTCAATTTAATACCATAAAGTTGTTGTAAAGACTTATAATGAACCGTCTTTTACCGCTGACGAGATGTGGTATATGCTGGTGCAAGATAACCCATATTATGTGGGGGAGTGGTTTAGGCGTCGGGTAAAACCAGCTGTACACGGTGAGATTGGGGCTCGACATCAAAATAGATGTGACAATCACAACTCCGCCGGCATGGTCATTGCTTATGCTGATTCAACAGATATTCTTGAGGGTGGGAAAGCGTATATGAAGCATAATATCCAATCAATGGTGGTGAAAGCGCTGGCTGAAGCATCGGACGCTGAAATTGCACCGGAATCAGTAACGATGGAAATGACATTACGCGATGACCTGCAGTTGGATTCGCTCGGTGCGCTGACACTCGTCATGGACATGGAGGATGAGTTCGGCATCAGTGTCGCGGAAGAAGAAATTGTGAAATTCGAGACTGTGCGAGATGTTGTCGCCGCCATCGAATCTCGCCTGCCGCAAGAAATCAAAGTCGGATGACGGAATCCTTCAATCCAGTGCGGCGCGTTGTTATCACCGGTTTGGGGATTGTTTCCAGTATTGGTCATAAATTTCAACTTGTCAGCGATAATTTGCGGGCGGGTAAATCCGGCATTAAATTCGCGCCTGCGTGGAAGGAAGTAGGGCTTAGCAGCCATATTGCCGGAGACTTGGGGGATGTAGAATCCCTGGTGCAAGCGGCTGGCTTTAAGAAGAGCCGTCTGCGCTGCATGAACGACGCGGCGCAATACTGCTGCCTTGCCGCGCGTGATGCCATCGCCGATGCTGCCTTTCCAAATTGGGATGAAGTACGGCAACATACCGCCTGCATCGTGGGTACCGGGCTCAGCGGCCTCAATGTAATGTATCAGAATGCAGTAAAATTCCATAAGGGTGAAATATCCCGTATTGATCCCTATACCGTGGTACGTACCATGGGTAGCTCCAGTAGCGCCAGCATTGCCAATACCTTCGGATTGAACGGACGCAGTTATTCAATCAGTTCCGCATGCGCGACTTCCACGCACAACATCGGACATGCGTATGAACTTATTCGCGATGGCATCGTGGATGTCGCGGCGGCCGGTGGCGGTGAGGAAATAAATCCCTTGATCGGTTCCGCGTTCAATGCCATGCGCACCGTGCTTTCGACCAATTACAATGACCGGCCGGAGCAGGCTTCCCGGCCCTATGACCGCCATCGGGATGGCATCGTTATGACCGGTGGCGCCGGCATCGTCATATTGGAGACGCTGGCCCAGGCCCAGGCCAGGGGGGCGCGAATTTACGGGGAAATTCTCGGTTTCGGCGCCACTTCCGACGGTTTCGATATGATCTTGCCGGAACCCGAAGGCAAACAAGCAGCGATGTGCATGCAAGCGGCTTTGCAGGATGCGAAATTGGATCCCAGTGCGATTGAGTATATCAATGCGCACGCGACCGGCACTCATGCGGGCGATCTCGCGGAGGTTACCGGAATGCGCACGTTGTTTCGGGATCGGTTACCCAGAATTTCATCTACCAAGTCGATCGCCGGTCATGCCATTGGCGCCGCAGGCGCGCATGAATTGATCCATTGTCTGGCAATGTTGAATCACGGTTTTATCGCGCCTTCCATCAATATCGATGAGGTGGATCCCGCTTTCGAGGATGTACCGATTGTGCGTGAAACGATGATCGGCGATCTGAATGTTGTAATGTCAAACAACTTCGGTTTCGGCGGCACCAATGCCACATTTGTATTGGGTAAAGTTCAATAACCAAAAAACAGAACGAGGCCACTATGGTTGCAAGCGTTGAAAGTCTGCAATGCGGTTCGGTACGCCAGGGTAAAGCCATAATTGATGCTTTACGCTCACGCGACGGCGGATTGACAAAACAGGCAATCACCAAGATTATCCCGTATAACGAATCCTTTCTGTTTGTCGACCGTGTAGAGCGTCTGGACGAAAAATCCATTGTCGCGGAACTGGAAGTACAGCCGGATCTGCCGTACCTCGGTGGGCACTTCGTCCATTTCCCGATCATGCCTGGTGCGCTCATGGCCGAGGGGATAGGACAGGCGGGCTCGATTCTGGTTCGGTACAATTTAGATGATCCCGGCACCAAGGATATCCTTATCTGCCGCATCGAAGACGCACGGTTTAAATCCCACGTCACCCCCGGTTCAACCCTGACCTACCGGGTACAGCTTGGCAATATGAACCGGGCATTGGCGCGACTCAACGGGGAGATCAGTGTAGGCGCGCGGAAAGTAGCGCTGTTCAAAATGATTGTCGCCATTGTCGATCGAGAGACTTTCTGCGCGCTCGATCCCGAAACTCTTTGACGCCGCAACACCTGCGTATACCGGACCATGAGCGGGTTTCAACTGGATACGCGGTTACGGCAGGATTGTCATCTCCTGGGCGTCATGGCCACCGGTCAGTTACTACTGCTTAACAATGCTCTGTTTCCCTGGGTGATACTGGTTCCGGAAACAGACGCCACCGAAATCTACCAGCTTGATCTCGCGCACCAAGGTCGCGTCCTGGAAGATATCAATCGCATCTGCCGCGTCATGGAAATGCACTTCGAATTCGACAAAATTAATATCGGCGCCATCGGCAATATTGTTCGGCAGTTGCACATACATATCATTGCCAGAAGCCAAAATGACGCCTGCTGGCCGGGTGTTGTCTGGGGGACCAAGCACACGCAGCCATATGCCGATGATGAAGTGGCGCGTTTCCGGGAATTGTTCGGTTCGATTTGCCGTTAGCTCCACAGCGTTTGAAGTCTTGGCCTGTGGTTTCCGGTGAGGGCGCGGCTATTCAGGCACTCACTGGCTGTGTGCATGGCGTGCAACGATTGAGTTGGTGTCAGCTTCGTGAGCGGTCCATGCATCTGGCGGCGCATCCGCGTTTTCTATACTGGCTAGTACCGTTGAGTACGACTTGCTGCTTTATATGACAGCGGCTAACGGAATGATACCACGTCATTGATTATGGCTTTCCGTGATATCGATATTTAAATTCCGATATATGGACACCAAGAGAGATTGCACCGGTCCGTGCCCGATCGACCCGGTGGGGAGTAGTACGTCTGCATTCCGGGACACAACAGCCGAATTAATAAATAACCTACTTAGGCCGACATAATCACAGCAGACGCGAGTTTCTGAGGTGTAAGTGTCCCCATGAAATTATTTCGCTCCAACCTAAAATTGAACCTGGGTTTCCTGGTGATTCTGGTGATGTTGCTTATGGTATTGGGTTTATGGGTTAAGGATACCCGTAGTAATGCCCATCGTATCGAGCATATTTCCGAACTTCAACTGCGATCTCACCAAGTGGCCATCATGCGCGACGTGGTGCTGCAGCGTATGATCAGTTTGCACCGGATGGCCGCGACGACGGATCCGTTTGATCGTGACGATGAATTTATGCATTATCGGGCACTTGCCCAGGATTTCTTGCGGGTGCGCGCGTTATTGAACCAGAACAACACGCATAAAGTGTTGGAAGCCGTGTTGTGGGAAAGACTTACGCCGTTGTTGACTGCCAACGGAGAAATTCAAAGTGTGGTGGCTGACTATATTCTCGATGATAAGCTTCCGGAAGCCAATCACATCATGGTCGGGGCATTGTACAACAAACAGAGCGAAGTCATAGAAATATTGAATGAGCTTTTGGTGACGCAAAAGGATCACATCGTAGCTGAGCTTACGGATACTATCACTCATCGTGCAGATACCTATTTGTTGATTGCGTCACTGGGGGTTATCACTTTGGCGTTGATCGTGTTTATGGTATACGTGTTGCGCAGCACCGGCAAAACGCAGCGGGAATACATCGCCCAAAGCAGGAAGATTCGCGATCTGTACGAGGTGTCATCGAGCCCTGGAACGACGGTGCCGGAGAAAATTCTGCAAATTCTCCGGATGGGGTGTGAATTTCTGGAATTGAGCACCGGTCAAGTCACGCGATATCTCAGCGAGGATAATTCCCCGGTCACGATATATTCCTATAGCCGGCCGGGATCAGAGACCATCAATCTCCGGCTGGAGTCTGTGTTGCACGATCTTTGTCAAGTTGCTGTATGGCGCAGGGATATCCTGGCGGTACAGGATATCTCATCAACATCGTTGTTGCCTGAACATCAAATGACAGGCGCTTGTATTGCGGTGCCCCTGGAGGTCAACGGATTACCTTATGGGTTGGTGAGATTCTTCGGCAGTATGGCGCGCAAGCGTCCGTTTAGCGAGGAGGACATGGATCTGATCAAGCTGATTGCCGCTTGGGTAAGTATGAGCCTGGAACGTCTCGATAAAGAACGTGAGCTCGAGGAAGCTCGAGATATGTCGGAAGCCGCCAACCGTATAAAATCAGGATTTCTCGCCAATATGAGCCACGAATTGCGGACCCCGCTTAATGCCATAATCGGCTATTCCGAGATGCTGTCCGAGCTTACCCAGGAAAGTCTCGGTGGGGAGTATGTGCAGGACCTCAATAACATCACAAAATCCGGTCGGCACCTGCTTTCTCTCATTAATGATATTCTGGATGTTTCCAAAATCGAGGCGGGTAAAATTGAATTGTCCATGAGTGATTTCAATGTGGACATGATGCTGGGGGAGGTGTGCAGTACGGTCGCACCCGTTCTGGCAAAAAATTTCAACCATTTCAAGGTGGTGTGGGATGGCGTGATTGATACGATCTATGGAGATCCGATACGGGTACGTCAGATACTCATCAATCTACTGAGTAACGCAGGAAAATTTTGCAGGGATGGTCAGGTAACCTTGCGGATTAGTGTGGACGGATCCCAGGGGGGCGGGCGGTTGGTATTTGCGGTTGAAGATACTGGCATGGGGATAGAATCAGCGAAGATTGCGAAACTATTCAGGCCATTCAGCCAGCTGAACAGTGACGTTGCAGGAGAATTCGGCGGCACCGGTTTGGGTTTGGTGATATCCAAACGTTTGGCGAATCTCATGGATGGCGATATTGAAGTGCAGAGTCACCCGGGAAAACTCACCATTTTCTCATTCTGGATTCCCGCACTTTCACGCGAACAGGTGACGCAACAACGATTGTTGCAACAAGCACAAACTAATTAATATTTTCAGTCCGAGGGGTTGTGCGTACTACCGGTAGGTGCGCATTTGTCCCACCAGAATACCCTGTACCCGGACTTGTTCCGGTGCGAACGACATAGGTTTCATGTTGGCATTGGCGGGATGCAAGATGGTTTTGCCGGGGACCTGTTCGATACGCTTTAGCGTGGCGTCGTTATTATCCACCAAAGCGACGACTATCTCGCCATTATCAGCCCAGTCGCGTTTTTCGATTATCACCCAGTCACCGTCAAGAATCCCTTCGTCGATCATTGAGTCTCCCTTGACCTGTAATACATAGCAGGCACGTGAGGCACGCAACCAATGGGGTATCACCATCATTTCCGGTATCGCCAGCGCCTCGATAGGCTGGCCGGCGGCAATATAACCGAGAAAGGGAATTTCCAGGCCCATAGCTTCGGAGGTAGAGACTGGTGACGGTGGATGTTGCGGACGCAATCGTATGCCCCGTTGCCGCCCAACCATAGGTTCGACAACGCCAGCCGCTATCAACGCTTGAATATGCTTGTGCATTGAGCCGCGGGAGCTCACGCCCATGGCGTGACAAAGTTCTTCAAGAGTTGGTGGGAAAGGAAAAACATGCTCGTGGCTTTGCAGGTAGTCAGAGATTTCCTGCTGCCGGCGCGTCAGATTTTTTTTAATCATGGGTCTTTCCTTTTGTTCTCTTTATGTTCTATACTCTAGCACATAGAGAACATAAAGAGAACTGGATTTTTACATGCCCATGGCCCTTAAGAACGCGCAGGAAATTTGTGAACCTCAAGATAATGCCATTGAATCAGTAGTTTATGGCTTATCCCAAGGGTTTGCGAGCTGTATTACCGGTGCCATGGAATTGCCGGCGGTTACGGGGACCTATGCGCCTTTGCCTGAGGGCCTGGATTCCCGTCTAGTGACGGCACTTGATCACAAGGGGATCCAGACCCTCTACTCTCATCAGGCGCGTGCCTGGGATCTCGCGCAACAGGGTGCAAATACGGTCGTCGTAACGCCCACGGCATCCGGAAAGACATTGTGCTACAACCTGCCGGTGTTGCAGTCAGTGTTGTCGGATTCCGCAAAGGCCTTGTATTTATTTCCGACCAAGGCCTTAGCACAGGATCAAGTGGCGGAACTTATCGAGCTTAATAAAGCGGGTGGGCTGGGTATCAGGGCGCATACCTTTGATGGCGATACTCCGGGCGATGCGCGCAAAGCGGTGCGCATGCATGGTGATATTGTGGTGTCTAATCCGGATATGCTGCATCAGGGGATATTGCCGCATCATACAAAATGGGCTCAGTTCTTTCAGAATCTGCGTTACGTGGTAATTGATGAAATGCACATTTACCGGGGCGTGTTCGGGTCCCACATGGCGAATGTGATACGTCGTTTGAAAAGAATTTGCAGTTTCTATGGCAGTGCGCCGCAATTTATTCTGTGTTCCGCGACCATTGCCAATCCGCAGGAACTGGCTACAGCGTTGCTGGATGATGCGGTCACGGCCATTACGGACAGCGGCGCTCCGCGCGGACCGAAACATATTCTGTTTTGGAATCCTCCGGTGGTCAATGCCGATTTAGGAATTCGCGCGTCCGCACGTTCGCAGACGCACCGGGTTGTGAAACGGGCGATCCAGACCGGCTTGAAATGCATTGTGTTTGCGCAATCCCGCTTGGCAGTGGAAGTAATTACCAAGTATCTCAAGGATCATTTCGATAAAGACCCGCGTAAGCCGGAGCGCGTCAGGGCCTATCGCGGCGGTTACCTGCCGACGGAGCGGCGTGGCACGGAGCAGCGATTACGCAAGGGCGCGCTGGATTGTGTCGTGGCAACCTCCGCTTTAGAGCTGGGAGTGGACATCGGAGCGCTGGATGTGTGCATACTCAATGGTTATCCCGGTACCATCGCGGGTACCTGGCAGCGTTTGGGTCGGGCCGGGCGCAGGCATCGTCCCTCACTGGGTGTTTTAGTTGCCACCAGTCTACCGCTTGACCAGTTCGTCATTCGTCATCCGCAATATTTTTTTGATGCGTCACCGGAACATGCGCACATTCACGCGGACCAACTCTTGATTCTTCTCGACCACATTAGATGCGCGGCGTTTGAGTTACCTTTTACTCGTGGTGAGTCCTTCGGCAAGGAGTCTCTGCTCGAATTTCTCGCCTATCTTGAGGAAGAAGGGCTCATTCACCGGGAAGGCGATACCTGGCACTGGATGGCCGATGCTTATCCGGCGAACAGCGTCAGCCTGCGATCCGTGGCCAATGGTAATTTCGTGGTCATCGACACCACGGGTGGTCAGCAGACGGTTATCGCCGAAGTCGATTACAGTGGCGCGGCTCTGACTCTGTATGAAGGCGCGATATATATGATCCAAGCCCAGCCGTGGCAGGTTGAGAAACTGGATTGGGAAGGGCGCAAGGCTTTTGTAACGCGTACTCGCGCGGATTATTATACAGATGCCATTGACTATACACGCCTAAAAATTCTTGATCGTTTTGAGACCAGCAGTCAAGAAAACAGTGGGGTCGTGCGCGGCGAGGTACACGTGGTACGACGTGTTTCCGGGTATAAGAAGATTCGCTATTACAGTCATGAGAATGTCGGCTACGGCAAGGTGAATTTGCCGGATCATGAAATGCACACCACGGCTGTTTGGTGGCAGATCGGTGCCAGTCTTCTGGACCAGCATTTTCCAAATCGTTGGCACGCACTGGATGGTTTTCTTGGCGCGGCCTATGCCATGCACCATATTGCCGCCTTGCTGCTGATGTCGGAGCCGCACGATCTTGGTCGCGCGGTCGGCAATGGCGACGCCGCCTGGTTTGTGACTCTCGGCAGTAACGGACGTGGCAGCCTGCGGAACTTCTCCGGCGATGCCATGGATGTTCGCGATCTGAAGCAGCAATTTTCGCCGGCATTGTTCCTTTATGACAACTACCCGGGCGGGGTAGGGTTGTCAGTGCCGCTGTATGATTTACGCCTTACCGTGGTAGAACGGGCGCAACAATTGATCGCTGCCTGCGCTTGCCGTATCGGGTGTCCGGCATGTATCGGCCCCATATTACATGACCCTCAAGATCCGGATCACGCACCAAAACAAAATGCTCTGCTCGTGCTCACGTTGCTACAACCAAAGGAAAATTGCTATGTCATCAATTAAGACTCGCTTGTATGCCTTGCATGGCAAGGTAAATATGGAAATTCGACCGACTGCCGATGCGGCTGGTTTGCGGCAACGCATTCAACGCATTGCGCAACGCGCACGTTTGATGTCCATGCCGATGGTGCGCCATGACGGCCTTGATCAATTTTTAGGCGGGGAGTGGCTGGGCGATCATTGCCTTTTGATTGAGAAGCGTGTGCCGTTGACCCGTCGCCATGGTGATGTTTCGCTCCAGGGTGTTAATGAGATTGATTTATCGTTGTTCTCAAAATCATTGGCAACTACACCCGTTGAACAGCTTGTTTTTCTTGATACTGAAACCAATGGGTTATCGGGAGGCAGCGGCACGGTGGTTTTCTTGCTGGGAATTGCGCGGATCATCGACAGTGAATTTGTGTTACGTCAATATCTGCTGACGGGCTACGCCGGAGAGGCTGCGTTGTATCAGCATGCGTGCGCCTGGCTTGCTGATGACAGTGTGCTGGTGAGTTTTAACGGTAAATCTTTCGATATGCCGCTGATGGAATCCCGTCAACGGTTGTTGCGTCTGGACCCCATGGAGTTTTCACGACATATCGATCTGTTACACCATACTCGGCGTGCCTATGCATTGCGCTGGCGGGACTGTTCGTTGAAAAGTGCGGAACGTAAGTTACTGGCTTTTAATCGTCTCGATGATTTGCCCGGGTCCGAGGCGCCGCGAGTATGGCAGGAATTCATACGTTTTGGTGACAGCAGCCGTTTGCGCGCATTGTTGCAACACCATTATTGGGATGTGTTGTCGTTATTGGCGTTACTGGTAAGATTGCAGGCGGTGTTCCAGGATCCTACCCAATTCGGTGCCAATACCCGTGCCATCGCGCGCCACTATGTAAAAGATCAGCAGGAAGATCTGGCACTGGAAAAACTTTCCGAATCACGCGATACGTTGGATCACGAAGGTTTTCTGGATTTGGCACGACTTTTCAAGCAGAAACAACAATGGCCGGAGGCGATTGCCATCTGGCAGCACCTGGCGGAACAAAAATCCTGCGATGTGAGTCTGGAGAATCTGGCGAAATATTACGAGCATATTGAGAAAAACTACGCGCGTGCCATGCAGTATGCGCAGCGTATACAGCACACGCGGCAGCCCGCTGTGGCCGCGCATCAACGGGTACATCGGCTCGCGCGCAAGAATATTACATCCTGGAGTGACGTAAAGTCTCTATTGCTAGAGACTGCGTAAATCATCGGGATTAATTCTTTCCTCCAACTGTTTACCGCTGAGCTGGCGCAGGTGATCTGATTCAGTTGCAGCGGTTCTTTTTTTGGAGGCGTCACGCAGTCGCTGGGATGCTTATTTCGTTGCATACAATGTATGGCCGACTGGGGGTAAAATGGACGCTTTTACCCAGGATGTGGAATGTCCGAAGAATATATGGAAATTCGGGAGGCGTGATGGCATATGATGCGGGAGTAGCCCAGAGAGTACGCGAAGCCATGCAGGATATCGCTGGCGTTGTTGAGCGTAAGATGTTTGGCGGTTTGGCATTCATGGTTTACGGTAATATGTGCGTGGGTGTGGTCAGAGAAGAATTGATGGTGCGTGTCGGCCCGGAGCAATACGAGTATGTGCTCAATTTACCTTACGCCAGAAAAATGGATTTCACCGGTAAACCATTGAAAGGGTTTATTTATGTTGCGGCGCCCGGTTTTTCCTCGGATACCGATCTGATAAAATGGATTGAGACCGGCTACGCTTTTGTGCGTACGTTGCCGAAAAAATAGCGTAGCATATGCTTGAGCGCTACCGCTCCGGATACAAGGACGGTGCGGGCAGATGTGCCCCGCGCCAGTTTCCGGATTAACGATAATATTACTCACCACGGATGGAGATTATCATGAACGATACCGTTGCAAATCATGAAGATGGCGTATACCTGGAATTCACTCAGAACGCCAAGACCGTTTATATCAATATTACCTATGAACACGATCTTTCAGAACTGAGCGGAGATGAATATATTGGTGGTTGGCAACTGGTCGTAGATAGTGGGAAGGGGCTGCGATCTCATTGGACGGATTATTTTACCAGCCCGCGCTTGGCGGTGGATGCCGCATTCCAGGCAATTGAAGAAGAAGGTATCGATGCGTTTATCGAATCCGAGGATTGCGCCTATCTAAAGGAAATTAAGGCATAGTGCCTGTCTGTTAAGCCTGGCAACCCGGTATCACGCAACTGCTATTATCGCTGCCGTGGTTGCCACTTTTCGGAGTCCTTTTTGGAAGTGGGGTACATCTCAGCTCTGGCGCCGATCGCGGTGCCAGGGCCTTAGCCGGGTTTGGCGATTTGGAATTTCCTAATAATTAGTTTTTCGAATTCTACCGCGAACAGCACACTGGAGGCGACCAACAGCATCAACAACCAGGTTTTCATGTCCAACGCGGCAGTGCCGAACAAGGTCTGTGCCGGTGCAAAATAGGTGAATATCAGCTGAAAAAATATCAGGATAGCAATGGCGATGTGCAGATAACGATTACCCATAAAACCGTGGTGATTAAATACGGGATCAAGAATATAGCGGGTGTTGAACAAATAGAAAATTTCAAACAATACCAGAGTATTTACCGCAACGGTACGCGCATGGTTAATATCGGCACCCTGTTCACGATACCAGACAAACAAGCCGAAACTACCGAACACGATGATGGTGGTCACAAAAACGATACGCCATATCAGCAGTGGCGCGAGGATGGCCGCCTTGGGATTCCTGGGCGGGCGGCGCATGACATCACCTTCCGAAGGCTCGAAGGCCAGAGTAAGCGCCAGGGTGACCGCAGTAATCATATTCACCCAGAGAATCTGTACCGGTGTTATTGGTAAGGCACGCCCCATTAAAATCGCCGTAATCAGCATAAAAGCCTCACCGCCGTTCGTCGGCAGAATGAAGAGAATAGCTTTTTTCAGATTGTCGTATACGGTGCGTCCTTCCTCCACGGCACTGACGATGGAGGAAAAATTGTCATCGGCAAGAATCATTTCCGAGGCTTCTTTGGAAACTTCCGTACCTTTTATACCCATGGCCACACCCACGTCCGCCCGCTTCAAGGCCGGCGCATCGTTAACACCGTCACCGGTCATGGCGACTACATGGCCACCGGCTTGCAGCGCCTCTACCAGGCGCAATTTGTGTTCCGGCGTGGTGCGGGCGAAAACATTAACGTCGTCGATAATCAGGGACAATGCGCGCGCATCCAGTTTGTCAAGCTCATGCCCCGTCAGCACGCGCGCATGGTCACCTATGCCCAACTGCCCGGCGATCGACCGGGCGGTGGTGGCATGATCACCGGTGATCATTTTTACTTTGATGCCTGCGGATCGGCATTGGCCTATGGCGGTAATGGCCTCTTCCCGCGGCGGGTCCATGATGCCGACAATTCCCAATAAAGTCAGCTCGGCAGCGCTACCTTTAAAAGTCAATTCTCGCGAGGGATCATGGAGGGGCTTGCAGGCGATGGCCAGCAGGCGTTGCCCCATGTGTCCCAAGGCTTCCATCTGTTGTTGCCAATAATAGTGATCGAGTGTTACATCCGTGCCGCGCAGCCGCTGGGTGTTACACATTTCGAGTATGCGCTCCGGTGCGCCCTTGACGTAGACGAAACCATGACCGGCATGATCATGATGTGAAGTGGCCATGAATCTATGCACCGATTCAAAGGGGATAGTATCGGTGCGCGGCCATTCCTGACGTTGCATATTCAAGTCCAGGCCCGCTTTCAGTCCCAGCGTTATCAATGCGCCTTCCGTGGGTTCGCCGTGCAAGCGCCATTGATCTCCCGAGTTTTCCAGTTCGGCATCGTTACACAGGGTCGCGGCGCGGCAGATTTCCAGGAGTATTGGATAATCATCAGGCTGTACTTCCTGGCCTTCGAATAGAAAGCTGCCATGAGGATCGTATCCGGTGCCGGATATTGAAAACAAGCCTGTGCCTGTGGCAACAGATTGCACGGTCATTTCATTACGCGTCAAAGTGCCGGTTTTGTCGGAACAAACGACGCTGATCTCGCCCAGAGTTTCCACCGCCGGCAGGCGCCGTATGATAGCGTTGCGGTGCGCCATGCGTTGCACGCCGATCGCCAGCGTGATCGTCATAATGGCGGGCAAGCCTTCGGGGATTGCCGCTACCGCCAAGCCCACCGCTGCCAGAAACATCTCAGGCGCCGAATAATGACGAATGGTTACGCCAAAGATAAAAGTCATGCCCGCGATAACGACGATGCTGGCGGTTAGCCAGGTGCCGAACACCGCCATTTGCCGTAACAAGGGGGTTTCCAGCATTTGTACGTGATCCAGGAGGGCGCTGATGCGTCCCAGTTCGGTGTTGTCACCGGTGCTGACCACCACGCCGCTACCTTGACCATAACTGACAAGTGTGCCGGAATAGGCCATACAAATGCGATCTCCAAGATCAGCATCGGCATCAACAGCGGCAACATCTTTTTCCACCGGCGCGGATTCACCCGTGAGCATCGCTTCGTCAATGCGTAAATCCTTGGTATGAAACAGGCGCATGTCGGCTGGCACCTTGTCGCCGGATTTGAGTAACACTACGTCACCGGGCACCAATTGTTCCGTCGGTAGTACATAGGTTCTGGCATCGCGCTTGACGGATGCCGTATGTGACAGCAGTTCACGAATTGCCTCCAAGGCTTGTTCTGCTTTTCCTTCCTGAATAAAACCAATCAACGCATTGAGAACGACCACCGCGATGATCACGCCGGTGTCCACCCAATGTTGCAGAAACGCCGTTAAGAGACTGGCGGCAAGTAATACATAAATTAAAATATTGTTGAATTGACTGATAAAACGCGCGATAGCGCCACGTTTATGGGGCGGTCGTAAACAATTTAACCCGAAGCGACGTTGGCGGCTGTCGATAGCCGATTGACTGAGTCCCTCAGCAGTAGACTCCAATGCGGTAAAAACGGCATTACAGCTGAGAGCATGCCATGAGAGCTGGGTGGCTGGCGCGTCGTTGAGCATGACACCATTATACGAACAATGAGCCCGGTAAGAACCATGAGCTGAAAAAAACTACCATGAGGAAAAAGTTTTCTCAGGTATTGGCTTTCACGCTACCATAGATCGCACTGGCTAAAGCTATGAGGGCGTCATGACTAAGGTAAATGTCCTTTTCTGTTGCATGGGAAATATCTGCCGTTCCCCAACAGCCCAAGGCGTATTCGAGCATCAAGTCTGCGCCGCACAATTGGCGCATCTGGTCGCCGCCGATTCAGCGGGTACGCATGCCTATCATGTTGGTGAGCCGCCGGACGGTCGGTCCCAGGCATGTGCGCTGCGCCGGGGTATCGATCTCGGTGGGCAACGGGCACGACGTGTTAGCGTATCGGACTTTGAGAAATTCGATTATGTGTTGGCGATGGACCGACAGAATTATGATGATTTAGCGGTCATATGTCCGGTTACACATAAAGACAGGCTGCGTATGTTTCTTTCCTTTGCTCCGGATCTACGGGTGAGCGATGTGCCCGATCCCTACTATGGTGGTCCCAATGGTTTTGATCAGGTCTTCGATCTGGTAGAGGAAGCAGCGCGTGGTTTGCTCGCCCATATCGTCACAACCCATTTAACCAACCGGGTAAAGTGATTGACCGACAGTAACGACCCGCGTGGGTGTCGTTACTGTCGGATCATGATTCGTTTTCAATCTTGTGATGATGAGTCCACAGATACGGCGATTTTTGCTTCCTGAGGCTTTTCGGACTGCGAATTATCACTGACCCGCGTGTCGTTCTGTTGCTGTGGAGGCGTCGCCACATCCCGTGGTCGGTTGTCCGACCCGTCCTCACGAGGAGGCTGCGGGGAGGAGGCGCTGTCATGGCTCTGTGGACCCTGTGACGGTGCATCCCCCGGCGCACCACCTCTGGAGCTTGGTCGTGGACCATGGTTGCGGTCACGATCCCGGTTACCCCTGCCTTCGGAACCGGTCGTTCTCTGGCCCTGAGGATTCTGTTCACCACCGCGCTGGCTGTTGCGATCGCTGTTTTGTTCCCGGTTGCCGCTTCCCCGTTGGGATGGTTGCGAGTTTCCCGTGCCTTGCAGATCACCGCGATTGCCCTGACCCGAGCGTCCCCCTTGATCGGTGCGGCCCTGATCCGGTCCGGTCCCTCCCGGTGCTCCACCGGTACGGGGTCCGCCCCGGGAACCACCACCACGACGACGGCCACCCCGTTGTTTGCCCCCGCGACCTGTGGGTTGCTGTTGTGATGGTTGAGTTGGTTGCGCTGCCGCTGCCGTCTGGGGAGGCCTGCTGCTTTTTGACGTACGCGGCGCCTCACTACGCCCACCGCGCGGCGGCGATTGTTTGTTTCGATTGCGGCTGGTGGCGCTCGTGTGCTCGGGACTGCCACTGCCAAACAATGCCTGGAAGATACGTATAAACAGACCTGGTTT
Organism: Gammaproteobacteria bacterium; assembly: GCA_024641505.1. Lineage (GTDB taxonomy): Bacteria > Pseudomonadota > Gammaproteobacteria > SG8-11 > SG8-11 > UBA6920. The sequence goes on along the minus strand of JAHECY010000007.1, from coordinate 62,231 downwards.
CTGAGGTTCCGCCTTTGGTGGTGCAGGCGGAGGTGCCGGCATTGGTGGCGCAATATTCTTGAGCACCGGTTCTTCGGCAGGTGCCACGCGCACCATATCCACGTCGATTTCCTGTGAATCTTCCGGTGTGGTGACCAGATCAAAACTGGCGACACCGGCTTGTTCGGACATTTCACTGGCACGAATACGTTGCACGGTAAAATGCGGTGTTTCATAAGAGGGGTTAGGCACGATCAGCATTTCGACTTGCTGACGCGCTTCGATATCCGCGATTACCTTACGTTTCTCATTGAGGAGGAAGGTGGCGACCGACAAAGGTAACTGCACCAATACCCGACCGGTATTTTCTTTCAGCGCTTCCTCTTCCATTAAACGCAGGATCGAGAGTGCCAAAGAATTGGTATGACGAATATGTCCCTGGCCTTTACAACGTGGACAAACTACCTGGCTGGCTTCCCCTAATGATGGCCGCAGGCGCTGCCGAGACATTTCCAGGAGTCCGAAACGGGAAATGCGCCCGATTTGTACCCGAGCCCGGTCCATTTTCAACGCTTCGCGCAGTTGATTTTCAACTTCCCGTTGGTTCTTGGTCGACACCATATCGATAAAATCGATGACGATCAGACCGCCCAGGTCGCGCAGACGTAATTGACGGGCAATTTCGTCGGCGGCTTCCACATTAGTGTTGAGTGCGGTTTCTTCAATGTCGCTGCCTTTGGTGGCACGCGCGGAATTGATATCGATCGAAGTCAACGCCTCGGTATGGTCGATGACGATGGCCCCGCCGGAGGGCAGTTGTACTTCCCGATTAAACGCGGATTCGATTTGGCTTTCGATCTGAAACCGCGTGAACAGTGCGATATTGTCCTGATAGAGTTTGATTTTATGCAAGTTATGAGGCATGACCATGCGCATAAAATCACAGGCTTGTTCGTAAATTTCTTTATGGTCAATCAGGATTTCCGTAATGTCTTTACGCAGGTAATCACGGATAGCCCGAATTATAATGTTACTTTCCTGATATATCAGGCAGGGGGCGGGTTTGTCCGCGGAAGCTTTTTCGATGGCATCCCAAAGGTGTAACAGGTAGTCCAGATCCCACTGCAGCTCTTCGGTGCTCTTGCCGACGCCCGCAGTGCGCACGATGACGCCCATACCCTGGGGCATGTTCAAGCTGGTCAAAACATCGCGGGTTTCGCTACGGTCTTCGCCAAGGATTTTACGTGAGACGCCGCCCGCCCGTGGGTTATTGGGCATGAGCACCAGGTAGCGACCGGCCAGACTGATAAAGGTAGTGAGGGCGGCACCCTTATTACCCCGTTCCTCCTTGTCCACCTGGATGATCATTTCCTGACCTTCCTTGAGCGCCTCTTTGATATTGAGGCGGCCACCACCAAGGTCGACCGCAGGGTCGAAGTAGGCTTTGGCGACTTCTTTTAACGGGAGGAAGCCATGGCGTTCGGCGCCATAATCAACAAATGCCGCTTCCAGGCTGGGCTCAATGCGGGTGATCTTGCCTTTGTAGATATTGGATTTTTTCTTTTGTTTGCCTGCGGATTCGATATCTAAATCGTACAGTTTCTGGCCGTCCACCATGGCCACGCGCAACTCTTCCGGTTGAGTCGCGTTGAATAACATTCTTTTCATTGGCCCCATCTCTCACGGGGGCCCACGCCAATCTGGTCAGCGGGGATCTTGTATAACTATGATTTTTGTCCGCAGATAATCCCCTGTTTCCATTCAGGAAGAATATCAGGATTATGTTGACAAAGCTTAGTATCATCATACTTGATCTGCCGCACTCAGGAATTGTAGTGCGTGGGAACCCTAATAGGTTGAAGTGTTAATAATGGCAAGTGAAAGTATTGTCGATTCACTTACCGCCTTGTAATGTACAACGCCTGTTGGCAGGCGCTGCGAAAATTCGATTTGACCTTATGTACCAAGCGGGATCGATCCCGCATGCCATTGTTGATACAAAGACTTATACAATATATCAACGAATTCAAAGCACAGCAATCAGATTTATAATTCCGGCTGACTATCGACCCTAAAAATCATTGAAATTGAGCTGGTTATGGATAATATGAAATATTCATGCCACTCGTACGCGAAATGCATCATCCCGCACATTGATTGTTGTCAGGTTGCGACAAAGCGGAATTAAATCCTATAGGTACCAATGATTTCAGTTCAGGAGTTAGTCTTGGAAAGCCCCATAAATCCGAAAGTCAGGCTCGTAACCATTGGTCCCGAGGATCAGGACCAACGAATTGACAATTATTTGACGAGGGAGTTGAAAGGCGTACCGAAATCCCTCATCTATCGCATATTACGCAAGGGCGAAGTTCGGATCAATAAAGGCAGGGCGCAGCCCAGCTACCGGTTGCAGGAAGGGGATGTGTTGCGTATTCCTCCCGTGCGAGTGAGCGAGGGTGAGCATAAGGCTCCGCCCTCGGACGCCATAAAAAACATTATCAAGGAAAGTGTTATTTATGAGGACGGCAGTCTGCTCGTGATCGACAAGCCAACGGGTGTCGCCGTGCACGGTGGCAGTGGTGTTCAGTACGGCGTCATCGAAGCACTGCGTGCGTTGTACCCGCAGAAAAAGGATTTGGAGCTGATTCACCGCCTGGATCGGGAAACCTCTGGCTGTCTATTGGTTGCTAAGAAACGCAGCGCGTTGCGCAATCTGCATGAACAGATCCGCGACAAGAAAGTGGATAAATATTATCTCGCGCTGGTGCGTGGCCGGTGTGAACTGCGGCACTTTGCCGTTGATGTCGCCCTGCAAAAAAACACCCTGAAATCCGGTGAGCGGGTGGTGCGTGTCCAGGATCAGGGTAAACCGTCGGTAAGCATTTTCAATACCGAGACCGCTTATGATCTGGCGTCACTGGTCAATGTCCAAGCGGTCACCGGCCGCACTCATCAGATTCGCGTCCATGCCGCTCACATTAAGCACCCCATTGCCGGTGATGACAAATATGGCGACGAACAGTTTAACCGGCTGATGCGAGACTATGGATTGAAACGCTTGTTCCTGCATGCACACAAGATTGTTTTTACGGCACCGGATTCCGGTGAAAAGCTGATAATGTCCGCGCCTTTGGCGGAGGATTTGCGCCGTGTGCTGCAGGCGCTTGAATCAACATCTGGTGATGCATCCCATGTATAAACTTGTGGTGTTCGATTGGGATGGAACCTTGATGGATTCCGAGGCGCGCATTGTTTCGTGTCTGCGTGCGGCTACCCTGGATCTGCAATTGGAACAGCGCGAGAATGCGCAATTTCGCAATGTCATCGGCCTGGGCCTGCGCGAATCCACGGAGATGTTATTTCCGGGATTGTCGGAAATCCTCCGGGAAGCCTTCGTCGATCGCTACCGTTATCATTTTCTGACGGCGGACCAGACGCCCAGTGAATTGTTTCATGGCGCGCGCGCGACGCTGGAACAGCTTGCGCAGCAGGATTATTTTCTGGCGGTCGCTACCGGTAAGGGGCGCCGGGGTTTGGATAAGGTACTGCTGGAGACCGGATTAGGGCGTTTATTTCATTGTACCCGCTGCGCCGACGAGACCCGGTCAAAACCGCATCCCTTGATGCTTGAGGAAATCATGGATGAGTTAGGTGTCTATCCCCGGGAATCACTGATGGTCGGCGACACCGAGTATGATATGCAGATGGCGAGCAATGCCGGTGTCGCTGCCGTTGCCGTAACGTACGGTGTCCATGAACCGCATCGCCTCCAGGGTCATGGACCAATTGCCTCTATCGATCGTCTCGAACAATTGTTGGATGTCCTGGCGACCGGTTAAGTCTGATAAGCAAACTGGAGTTCATAGGTCACTGCCGATTGTCTGTTGACCAGGTTGTGTTATCAACATGAGGCGCTCACGCTGCTGATGAAGCACATAACGCTTACCGAGCCTATTGCAAAACGTGTATTATGTCGGCTACAGTTCCCGCTAAAGTTTTTAGTTAACAAAACGTTAAGATCCCAAGGGGCGCCAACCAGGGCCTTGATTTCCCAAATTTATAGATGGCCAACAGGTGTGCGAGGCAGCAGATGTCCAATGACGATCTGGAAAAGAACAAACCGAATTCTTCAGAACCCGCAATGCAGTCCAGTGACGGTGCATCGTCACCGGGCTTAAACAGCGAGCAGAACCCTGATTTTGACCCATGGACCGACAAGGCCCAGACGGCGTCTGCGGTGGATGACACTGATGATTCCGGGGAGAAGGTCATTACCCCGCCGCGCCGGACGTTCGGTTGGCGCGGTTCCAAAAGCGATGCGGAATGGGAACGGGAAACCATCGATAAGTTGTTGTTTGCCGCTATTAAGGAACAGCAACGCAGCCGGCGGTGGAGCATCTTCTTTAAAGCTGCATTTTTGATTTATCTTCTGGCATTGTTCTTTTATCTGCCCAATGACATGGGTGGCGATGGCCTGAAACATGGAAAACATACCGCCCTCATTGACATCCAGGGAGTAATCGCGGAAGACAGCCAAGCCAGCGCTGATGTGATCATTGGTGGCTTACGCGCAGCGTTCAAGGACAAGAATACCGTGGGTATCATCTTGCGCATCAATAGCCCCGGGGGCAGCCCGGTGCAGGCAGGGTATGTTAATGATGAAATTGTACGCCTGCGTGAGAAATATCAGAATATTCCCCTGTACGCGGTGATTGTCGACATTTGCGCTTCCGGTGGATATTACATTGCCGCCGCCGCCGACGAGATATATGCGGATAAAGCCAGCATGGTGGGTTCTATCGGCGTACTGATGGATGGCTTTGGGTTTACCGAAGGCATGAAAAAATTGGGTATCGAGCGTCGGTTGCTCACGGCGGGCGCCAACAAGGGATTTCTGGATCCATTCTCCGCACTGAAAGAAGAAGATGTGATGCATGTGAAAAACATGCTCGCGAATATTCATCAGCAGTTTATTGATACCGTCAAAGACGGACGTGGCAGCCGTCTCAAAGAAACGCCGGAGCTGTTCAGCGGTCTGGTCTGGACCGGGGAACAGAGTATGGAACTGGGTTTGATTGATGGCTTGGGTAGTACCAGTTATGTCGCGCGCGAGATTATCGGCCAGGAGGATATCGTGGATTTCACTCCACGTCCCAATTATCTCGATCGGTTTGCCGAGCGCTTGGGCATGGCCATGGCCAACGTGGTTGTCTCGGTGCTGGGTTTGAACAGCGCGACCATTAAATAACGGCGATACCGGTTCGGGTAAGCATGGTGGTCAGGGTGATGAGCGGCAGGCCAATGAGCGCGCTGGGGTCATCACCCTGCATCTTCTCAAATAAAACGATTCCCAGACCTTCCGATTTGAAACTGCCCGCGCAATCATACGGCAGGTCCCGGCGCAGATAGTTTTCGATTTGGCTGTCGTTCAGCGGGCGAAACGTCACGGTGAACGGCACGGTTGCCGTTTGCACCTCCCCGGTGCGGGTATTGATGACACACAGCCCCGTGTAGAACACCACTTGCTTGCCAGATACGGCGGCTAATTGGCGCCGGGCATTTTCATGGCTACCGGACTTGCTCAGAATCATGGTGCCGGACGCGGCCACCTGATCGGAGCCTATCACCACACAGTCCGGACTCCGGTCGGCCACCACCTGCGCTTTGGCGCGGGCCAATCTGGCGACCAGTGTCGGCGCATCTTCTCCCGCCAGCCGGGATTCATCCACATCCGGCGCTACGCAGGTGAAGGTCAATCCTAATCGTGAAAGCAATTCCTTGCGGTAGCGGGAGGTGGAAGCTAGTATCAATTGCATAAGGTATGCAGTTTGGCGTTTTGCGCAGTCATTCGATTTCTATCAAGGCTTCGTCGGGATTGACGGTTTCGCCTTTCTGTACGTGCACCATGATGATCTTGCCGGAAATGGGCGCCTGTACTTCCGTTTCCATCTTCATCGCTTCGGTGACCAGCACCGGATCACCGGCGCTGACTACATCGCCGATCTTGACCAGCACGTCGACGATGACTCCTGGCATGGACGTGGTGACATGTCCCGGCGAAGTCGCACGCGGGCGCTTACTGCCTTTCGCGCCGGTACGGCCGCCGGGCGTGGCTTCCCCTTCGATCAGTTGATCGAGCGTTTCCACCAGGATCTCTTCCGGTACCCCGTCCACCGATACGTAAAACGGCCGCTTATCCTTGGTTTTATGGCCGGTACCTGTGACCTTGATATGGTAACTCTCGCCGTGCAGGGTCACGTTGAACTCCGTGGCCACGGCACAGAATTTGTCGTCGCCTTGGGATAACGGCTCCAGCGTCTCCGGAACCAGCGCGTTGTTGTTGCGTTGCTCAAGGAACTCCTTGCCAATTTCCGGAAACATGGCATAGGTCAGCACGTCTTCCGCGGATTTGGCTTTGTTGCCAATGGCATCTGTCAATTTATCCATTTCCGCTTCCAGCAGATCCGCAGGCCGGCAGTCGATAACATCCAGATTACCAATGGCTTGCTGGCGCACGATGGAGTTGACCTCGCCCGGTGGTTTGCCGTACCGGCCTTGCAGATAAAATTTTACCTCGTTGGTAATGTTCTTGTAGCGGGTATCGGTGAGCACATTCAATACCGCCTGAGTGCCGACGATCTGCGAGGTAGGCGTTACCAGCGGTGGAAATCCCAGATCCTCTCGCACCTTAGGTATTTCCTGCAGCACTTCGTTCATCTTGCCGAGGGCGCCCTGTTCCCGCAATTGATTGGACAGATTGGACATCATGCCCCCCGGAACCTGATTGATCTGCACCCGGGTGTCGATGCCGGTGAAGTCACTTTCGAATTGATGATATTTTTTGCGTACTTCCCGAAAATAGAATCCGATCTCCTGCAGCAATTCCAGATCCAGACCGGTATCGTAATCCGTATGGCGCAGCGCCGCGACCATGCTCTCCGTCGGTGGATGACTGGTGCCGCCGGCAAATGAGGAAATGCAGGTATCGACGTGGTGACAACCATTTTCGACGGCTTTGATCTGGCACATGGCGGCCAGACCCGCCGTCGCATGCGAGTGCAGATGAATTGGAATCGAAACCGCGGCGACCAGGCATTTTACCAGTTCCGCAGTGGCCATTGGAGTGAGCAGGCCCGCCATGTCCTTGATGGCAACGCTGTCACAGCCCATTGCCTCCAATTCTTTGGCCATGCGAATGAACGAATCGAGATCATGGACCGGGCTGGTGGTATAACAAATGGCGCCTTGGGCGTGTTTGCCCGCTTGTTTCACCGCTTCCACGGAAACGCGGATATTCCGAAAATCGTTCAAGGCGTCAAAGATGCGAAACACGTCGATGCCATTGCTCGCCGTCTTCTGCACGAAGGCCTGTACTACGTCGTCGGGATAGTGGCGGTATCCCAGGAGATTTTGACCTCTCAACAGCATTTGCAGGCGGGTTTTCGGCAGTGCCTGGCGCAGTTGGCGCAAACGTTCCCAGGGGTCTTCCTTGAGAAAACGTACGCAGGCATCAAATGTCGCGCCTCCCCACACCTCCAGCGACCAAAATCCGATACGGTCCAGCCGGTCGCATATCGGTAACATATCCGCCAGACGCATCCGGGTAGCGATTAGCGACTGGTGGCCATCCCGTAATACGGTGTCGGTGATGTGAACCTTGGGCATAATATCTGCGTCCTTAGCGTGATCCAGTTATAAACCGGTATGGGCGGCGAGGGCGGCGCCAATGGCGGCGGCCAGGTCGCTCATGGGATGACGAACGGAGTAATTTACCAACTCCGGATGTTTTTCCACAAAGCTGGTGTCAAAATTGGCTCGTTGAAATTCCGGTGACCGGAGGATTTCAAGGTAATAGGGGATGGTGGTCTTTACTCCATAAACGCCCATGTCGCCCAGTGCACGTCGGGCGCGATCCAGAAGCTGATCCCAGGTCAACGCCCATACCGTAAGTTTGGCGCACATGGAATCATAATACGGTGGAATTTCATAGCCGGTATAAATAGCGCTGTCCGTGCGTACCCCGGGGCCGCCTGGTGCGAAGTAGCGAGTGATGCGTCCATAACTGGGCAGGAAATCGTTCTTGGGATCTTCGGCATTGATGCGAAATTCCATGGCGAAACCGCGCCGCGTGATGTCTTTTTGTTTGTAGCGCAGGGGATGGCCGGCGGCGATTCGTATTTGTTCCTGCACGACGTCGATACCGGTGATTTCTTCGGTAACGCAATGTTCCACCTGCAGACGTGTGTTCATTTCCATGAAATAGAATTCACCACTTTGATCCAGCAGAAACTCCACGGTACCGGCGTTTTCATAGCCGACATTTTTAGCCGCTTTGACCGCTAGTTTACCGATGTACTTGCGTTGTTCTTCGGTAAGTTGGGGGGAGGGCGCGATCTCCAGTAATTTTTGATGCCGGCGTTGGATGGAACAATCACGCTCGAATAGATGCACCACATTACCGTGACTGTCGCCCAGGATCTGTACTTCAATGTGCCGGGGATTAACGATGCATTTTTCCAAAAATACGTTGGCACTGCCAAACGCCTTGGTGGCTTCGGAGATGACCCGATCATAATTGCGACGCAGATCGCGCTCATTTTCACAGCGTCGAATGCCGCGACCACCACCACCCGAAGTCGCCTTCAACATGACGGGATAACCGATATCATGCGCGCAGCTGACGGCGGCCTCCAGGGATTCCACATTGCCGACGCTGCCAGGTACCACCGGGACCCCGGCTTCCATCATGGCGGTACGGGCTTCAATCTTATCGCCCATGCGATGAATCACCTGGGCGCTTGGGCCGATAAACTTCACTCCCCGACGGGCGCAGATCTCGGCCAGCTGCGGATTTTCGGAAAGAAAACCGTAACCGGGATGTAAGGCATCGCAATTGGTGGCCACCGCCAGGTTGACGATGCGGTGGGCGTTAAGGTATCCGGAGATGGTGTCAGGTCCCACACTGAAAGCCTGGTTGGCTTTCTTGACATGCAGAGCATGCCGATCCGCTTCGGCATAGATGGCTGCCGATTTAATGCCCATTTCAGCACAGGCCCGGACAATGCGAACGGCGATTTCACCACGATTCGCGATGAGTATTTTTTTAATCTCCATTCCGGTCCCTTATTTTCATGATGTTTTTTAGTGTAGGTTCAGAGACTTGGCTGTGGGACTATTACTAAAATGTCCTCCAGTGTCAAGCCAGGACATTTGTCGGGAAAAGGCCGGAACCTCCCGTTTTCACTGGAATTAATTTTGACAGTTAGAGATTCAGCCTATATTATGGCCCGCTTATGCACACACGGTTGCCGGTCACGATTGATCCGTTCCAGTTGGCCAGTAAAGGGGAGCGTCTTGAAGGGCCCATAGCAATCAAGACCTTGACTCGACTAGCGCCATCATTACGCGATACTACAGGCGAGATTCAGGTAACGCTTGAATTCGGTCTCGACGAATTGCGCCAGCCAATGGTGCAAGGAAGCCTTTCCGGAAGCCTTACCATGATGTGTCAAAGGTGCCTGGAACCCATGGTGCAGGACATCGATTCCCGATTTTTGCTGGGTCTGGTAAAAAATGAATACCAGATGAATCGTCTGTCCGAGGAATATGAACCACTACTGGTCACCGAGAGCCCGATTGCGTTGGCCAGTATTATTGAGGATGAGATTCTGTTGTCCCTGCCGATCGTCGCGACGCACGCGCCGGGCGATTGCAGACTGGTGGTGGCCGCGACAGGGATGGATAGCGTGGAGGTGGATACGGAGACCAAACCAAATCCTTTCGCCGTATTGAAGAGTCTGAAGAAAACATAGTAATCAATTGATAAGAGTCAGGAGTCAGTTTTATGGCAGTCCAACAAAACCGTAAGAGCTCATCCAAGCGCGATATGCGTCGTGCACACGATAAGCTTGCCAAGAGCACATTGTCTATTGAGCCAACCACGGGGGAAACCCACTTGCGGCACCACGTATCGCCGGATGGTTATTACCGTGGACGTAAAGTAATTCAAACGGGTAACGAGTAATCGTCACCCGACGAATTTTCTTACACGACATTATCGTTGGCATTGCGCCGCTGTTCTTTAACAAAAATACAGCAGTCGGCGCCATGTCATTTGGTGATAAAAAAAACATTTGCCTGCCGGTAGTGTATCTGACGCAGGCCGAACGAGCTTGCCAATCAGCATGACCCAGGAAGTTACTGTAGCGCTTGATGCCATGGGGGGGGACTACGGTCCCGACGTTGTTATCCCCGCCGCACTCAGCGTCATTCGTAAACACCAGAATCTCAAGCTCGCGCTTGTTGGTGATCAGGAGGTGCTTGGCGCCACGTTGCGACAACATGGCGGGAAAGTGGGACCCCAGATCAGCATCCATCATGCCTCGCAGAAAGTGGAAATGGACGAATCGCCTTCACTGGCGCTGCGCAACAAGAAAGATTCGTCCATGCGTGTCGCCATCAATATGGTTAAAGAGGGTACGGCTCAGGCGTGCGTAAGCGCCGGCAACACCGGTGCCTTAATGGCCACCGCCCGTTTTGTATTGAAAACATTGCCTGGGATCGATCGCCCCGCCATTCTCAAAACCTTGCCCACCATGAAAGATGGCCATACCCACGTCCTGGATTTGGGTGCCAACGTTGACTCCTCAGCGGAACACTTATTCCAGTTTGCCATCATGGGCTCAGGCCTGAGCAGTGCCGTGGACAGCATGGACCGACCTACCGTGGCCCTGCTCAACATCGGCGAAGAGGAAATCAAGGGTAATGAACAGGTGAAGGAAGCGGCATTGTTACTGGCGGGCAGCCCGCTCAACTATATCGGCTACATCGAGGGTGACGATATCTACAAGGGCGCCGCAGATGTTGTGGTGTGTGACGGTTTTGTGGGCAATGTGGCCCTGAAAACCACCGAAGGCGTCGCTTCGATGATGGTGTATTTCCTGAAACAGGAGTTCACTCGCAATATTTTTACCAAATTAGCGGCCTGGGTTGCCATGCCGGTGCTCAAAGCATTTCGCAAACGGGTGGATCCCCGGCGTTACAATGGCGCCAGTCTGGTGGGTCTCAACGGTATTGTCATCAAGAGTCACGGTGGCGCTGACGCGCTGGCGTTTGAATACAGTATCGAAGAGGCCATCCTGGAAGTGGAAAAGAACGTGCCAGGACGCATCCACGCGCAAATGGAACATTTGTTAAAACAAAGGCGGGTCGGGTGATATATTCACGCATCACAGGTACGGGTGGTTATCTTCCCGAGAAGATCCTCACCAATCACGACTTGGAAAAAATGGTGGACACCACCGATGAGTGGATCACCGAACGTACCGGTATCAAAAAACGGCATATCGCCGGCGAAAATGAAACTACATGCGATCTGGCGGAGAAAGCGGCGCGGGCCGCGATTGATGCCGCCGGTATCGATCCCCAGACGATTGATTTGATTATCGTCGCCACTACCACCCCGGATCGGGTGTTTCCCAGTACCGCCTGCCTGCTGCAGGAGCGCCTGGATATTCACGGTTGCGCGGCGTTTGATGTGCAGGCGGTATGTACCGGTTTTATCTACGCCATGACGGTGGCGGATAAATTCATCAAGTCCGGTGGGACTAAGCGCGCGCTGGTGATTGGTGCTGAGACCTTGTCCCGCATTATCGACTGGACCGACCGCGGTACCTGTGTATTGTTCGGTGACGGTGCCGGCGCCGTCATCATGGAAGCAAGTAACAGTCCGGGGGTATTATCCACGCATATTCACGCGGATGGTTCCTATAAGGATTTACTCACCGTGCCAGCCGGTATCTCTCAGGGATACGACAAGGTGATCAACGGGAGCGCCTTCATGACCATGCAGGGCAACGAAGTCTTCAAGGTTGCCGTCAACACTCTCGGTCGTATTGTCGATGAAACCCTGGAAGCTAATAAAATCAGGAAATCCGATATCGATTGGCTGGTACCGCATCAGGCCAATATCCGGATTATCACCGCCACTGCCAAGAAACTCAAAATGAGCATGGACCACGTGGTGGTTACGGTGGACGAGCACGGCAACACGTCCGCAGCTTCGGTGCCCCTGGCGCTGGATGTCGCGATCCGTGAAGGCCGCATCAAGCGGGATGATGTGCTGTTGCTGGAGGCCTTCGGCGGCGGCTTCACTTGGGGTGCGGTACTGTTGCAGTACTAGAGTATCGTTAAGAGTAAAATCGTGCCTGTTAATACCAAAAATACATTCTCTCGCCAGGACCCAAAGCTGTCAGGGACGATCTCCAGCGAAACTCCAGTGCGGATCGACATACCAATATGGTGCATGTTGGTATCAACAACGTGCCGCGCGTTCCTGAATCATGAATTTTGCCAGGATGATGCGCGCTGCGTGTCTTGGCGCGAGTTAATCTCTATTGTTAGGTAGTAAAATCATGACAAATGCTTCGACTCCTTCTGCCACTGTCGCCTTCGTATTTCCGGGGCAGGGTTCGCAATCGGTGGGTATGCTCAAGGACCTGGCGCAGGGTTTCCCGCAGGTACGGGCAACTTTTGAGGAAGCATCGCAGGTGCTGGGCTACGACCTGTGGCACCTCGTACAAACGGGTCCGGACACTGAACTGAATAAGACGTACATCACTCAGCCCGCTATGCTTGCCGCAGGTGTCGCGGTATGGCGGGTTTGGCAAGCCCGTAACGGTGTGCAGCCGGCCATGATGGCGGGACACAGTCTTGGAGAATATTCCGCCCTGGTGTGCGCCGGTGCCATGGGTTTTGCCGATGCGGTAAGCCTGGTCGCGGATCGGGGCCGCTTCATGCAGGAAGCGGTGCCGGAGGGACAGGGCGCCATGGCGGCGATTTTGGGTTTGGACGACAGTCAGGTGGTTGATGCGTGCGACCGGGCTGCGCAAGGCGAGGTGGTTGCCGCCGTCAATTTCAATTCCGTTGGACAGGTGGTGATTGCCGGCGATAAAGCGGCAGTGGAGAGAGCCATGGTCGTGGCCAATGAGCTGGGTGCCAAGCGCGCGATGCTATTACCGGTCAGCGTTCCTTCACACTGTGCCTTGATGTTGCCAGCCGCGCATAAGCTGCGCCAACGATTGGCGCAAATTGCCGTGTCGGCACCGGCTATCGACGTGATTAACAATGTTGATGTCGCTGCTACCCGGGATCCGGAACAGATCAAGGAAGCCCTGGTGCGCCAACTGCACAATCCGGTGCGTTGGGTGGAATCTGTGCAATACATGGCGGGTCATGGCATCAAGACCTTGGTGGAATGCGGTCCGGGCAAAGTGCTTATCGGCTTGGCCAAGCGCATCACTAAGGATATCGGTACGGAAACTGTCTATGATCCGGCCAGTCTGGACAAAACATTGACGACCACAGGAGGAGCATAATGGAGCTACAAGGTGAAATCGCTCTGGTAACCGGCGCCAGCCGCGGCATTGGCCAGGCATGTGCATTACGACTGGGTAACATGGGGGCTACCGTCATTGGTACCGCCACGTCCGCCAGTGGCGCCGAAGCCATCAGCCATTATTTGGAAGAACACAAAATCAAGGGTACCGGGATGGCACTGGATGTGTCGGATCAGAGTTCCGTAGATGCCGTCATGAACAAAATTCAGACAGAATTTGGATATCCCTCTATCTTGGTAAACAATGCGGGGATTACCCGTGATAATTTGCTGATGCGCATGTCGGACGACGAATGGAATGCCATCATCAATACCAATTTGAGTTCTGTATATCGCTTGTCCAAAGCGTGTCTACGCGGCATGACCAAGGCGCGCAAAGGCAGGATTATCAGCATAACCTCCGTGGTGGGCGTTTCCGGTAACGCAGGTCAGACTAATTACGCGGCCGCCAAGGCCGGGATTCTGGGATTCAGCAAGTCATTGGCCCGGGAAGTGGCATCGCGCAATATTACCGTGAATACGGTTGCGCCCGGATTCATCGATACCGATATGACGCGGTCCCTGGCGGAAGAGCATAAGCTGGGTTTGTTGCAAATGATTCCGCTGAACCGTCTTGGTCGACCCGAGGAAATCGCCGCCGCCGTGGCTTTCTTGGCATCGCCGGGAGCGGCGTATATCACCGGCCAAAACCTGAATGTAAATGGTGGAATGTATATGAATTAAACATTTTATCACGTGTTGTTATATCAAACGAATTGGAGTTTATTTTATGTTGTTGCGAGTACGGTAAGCTATTGAAAATATAACGGTCGTCCCGTAAGGGCCCACCAAGATTGGTTAAGCATGGCGCAGCCATTAAACTTTGCTGTGCTTATTTCTGGCATTAGGCCAGAGATTTCAATAGAATACCGTCCGCAGCGTGATGCTGGTGATAATTTTGGGAGGATAATTTAGCTATGGGCACAGTACAAGAACGCGTCAAAAAGATAGTTGTCGAGCAGTTGGGTGTGAAAGATGAGGAAATCAGTGATTCCGCCTCTTTCGTCGACGATCTTGGCGCAGATTCCCTGGACACGGTGGAATTAGTCATGGCTCTGGAAGAGGAATTCGAAACGGAAATTCCTGATGAAGATGCGGAAAAAATCACGACTGTTAAGCAGGCGATTGATTACATCACTTCACATACCAACAATAAATAAGCCTGAATTGACCAACCGCTGCCACAGGTGTGGTAGCGGCGTTTACCTGTCCCAGCGTACCGTAAATTGTTAAAATAGGTGTTCTCTTGACTCGAAGACGTGTTGTTGTCACCGGCCTAGGTATGGTCTCCCCCGTGGGACTCAATGTTAAGGATTCCTGGGCCAATATTCTTGAGGGCAAAGGCGGCATTGGCCCTTTGACCCATTTCGATGTAAGTGCGTTTCCAACACGCTTCGGCGGCTCGGTATGGAATTTTGATCCGACGGTTGCCGTCCATGCCAAAGATATCAAGAAAATGGATCAGTTCATCCAATACGGACTGGTGGCTTCCAAGGAAGCGATTGAAGACGCGGGACTCGAAATTACGGAAGAAAACGCGCCCATGATCGGCGTCGCATTAGGGTCGGGTATCGGTGGACTGGGCAGCATCGAAAAAGGCTATGACGCTTATCTCAAGGGCGGCCCACGCAAGGTATCACCGTTCTTTGTACCCAGTTCCATCATCAATATGATTTCTGGAAATCTGTCCATCATGTACGGCATGAAAGGGCCGAACCTGGCGACGGTTTCCGCGTGCGCCACGGCCACGCATTCCATTGGTGAAGCAGCGCGCATTATCGAGTACGGTGACGCCGATGTCATGATCGCCGGTGGTGCGGAAATGGCAACGACCCATTGCGGTTTAGGTGGTTTCTGCGCCGCTCGTGCTTTGTCCACTCGTAATGATGATCCCGCTACCGCCAGTCGCCCTTGGGACCGGGACCGGGACGGGTTCGTGCTCAGCGACGGTGCCGGCGTGTTGGTTTTGGAAGAATATGAGTTCGCCAAGAAGCGCGGCGCGCGCATCTACGCCGAAGTTTCCGGTTACGGTATGAGCGGTGACGCCTACCATATGACGTCACCCTCGGAAGGTGGCGACGGTGCGCGTCG
This sequence comes from Gammaproteobacteria bacterium, assembly GCA_024641505.1. Classification (GTDB taxonomy): domain Bacteria; phylum Pseudomonadota; class Gammaproteobacteria; order SG8-11; family SG8-11; genus UBA6920. The sequence goes on along the minus strand of JAHECY010000007.1, from coordinate 46,726 downwards.
TTGTATGTTGAGCGCCCTGCGCAATGCGCACCTGAATCCGGAGCAGGTGAGCTACATCAATGCTCACGGCACGTCCACGCCAGCGGGCGATCTGGCGGAAACCTATGCCATCAAAGGCGCGTTCGCCGATCATGCCTATAAGGTTGCGATCAGTTCCACCAAATCCATGACCGGTCATCTGTTGGGAGCCGCGGGGGGTATCGAAGCGATTTTCAGCGCTCTCGCCATCCGCGATCAGGTGGCACCGCCGACCATCAATATCTTCAATCAGGATCCGGCTTGCGATCTGGATTTCGTGCCGCACACGGCGCGTCAGATGAAGATCGATGTGGTCATGTCAAATTCATTCGGTTTCGGGGGCACCAATGCCACCCTGGTCTTCAACCGGATCTGATCGGTCGGGCGCGTATGTCAACAGGTCGTTGCGTCCGCCGACCCGTCTGAATTCCCGAATCGATTTGCTGCGGCTGCAGGTTCTGGACCGCAGCCGTTATCCCTATCTATTGCAAAGCGTCAGCCAGGGTTCCGCCCAGACGCGTTACGACATCTTGTGCGCGTTTCCGCAGGAGACCGTCGCGCTCACCACTCTCGATAAAGGTGCTCCGGATTTTCTCGCGATTCTGGATCGTCTAACGGCGGAACGTAACAGCGTACCCGCTCAGGCCAGCGATTTACCGTTCATTGGCGGCTGGTTCGTCTATTTGGGATACGAACTGGCGCAGCAGATCGAGCCGGTACTGAGTTTACCTGTGACTCTCAGGACGGAATTTCCCATCGCCTTCGCCGCCCACACGCCGGTGGCATTAATCAACGATCATGTGCGACAGTGCGGTTTTATCGTGACCCAGCCGGGTTGGGAGCCATTAGCGCAACTCGTATTGCTGGATATCGAACGGAGTTTACAACTATCGATAACCGATCAGGAATTGCCCCGTGGGAGATTACAGGAGGATGCGCCGGAAAAGTATTTGCAGGATACCGCCCGCATCCTGCAGTACATTTATAACGGGGACGTGTTCCAAGTCAATCTGTCGCGTGAATGGCGGCTGGATTTTGCTTCAGCCCTGATCCCGGAACTGGTTTATCGGCATTTATGCCGGCACAATCCCGCGCCCTTCGCCGCGTCGATACATTACCAGGACAGTACGATCCTCAGTTCTTCGCCGGAGCGTTTGTTCAAAGTGGTGGACTCTGGCATCGAAACCCGGCCCATTGCCGGTACCCGGCCCCGCCATGCCCGGCAGGAGGAGGATCGGGCTTATCTCACGGAATTGTTGGCCCATCCCAAAGAGCGGGCGGAGCATATTATGTTGATCGATCTGGAGCGCAATGACCTGGGACGCATCTGTATCCCCGGAAGTGTGCATGTCAACGAATTGATGACCCTGGAAAGTCACGCGCACGTGCACCATATCGTGTCCGATATCCGGGGTCGACTCCGAGAGGATGTGACACCGGGACAAATTATCCGCGCACTGTTTCCGGGCGGCACTATTACCGGTTGCCCCAAGGTGCGCTGCATGCAGATCATCGCCGAGTTGGAGCAAGCACCCAGGGGACCTTATACCGGGGCGGTCGGTTACATCAGTGCCCACGGCAATATGGATTTCAATATTCTTATCCGCAGTCTCACCCTGCACGGCGGGCAAATAAAATTCCGTACCGGGGCCGGTATTGTCGCCGATTCGGATCCCCAGCGGGAATTGGCGGAAACCCGGGCCAAAGCCCGTGGCCTGTTGCTGGCGTTGGGGGTTACGCCGTGAACGTGCTGGTAAACGGTGCGGCCTGCGACCACCTCACAGTGTTTGATCGCGGGCTGCAGTATGGCGACGGTGTATTTGAAACGATTTGTGTTCAAGACAGCAAACCCCGGCTTTGGCCGGATCATATGGCGCGCCTCTTGTCGGGTTGTCAGCGCTTGCAGATTAGTGCGCCGGACTGCGAACTGCTATGGCGAGAAGCCGCCACACTCTGCGTCGATCAGCCTAAGGGCGTTTTGAAAATCGTTATTACGCGTGGCGCCGGAAGCCGTGGTTATCGTGTGATCACACCGTTGACACCCAACCGCATCCTGAGCACTCATCCCGCGCCGACCTACGCCGCCGCCAACTGGCGCGAGGGCGTCAGGGTTCGCATATGCGCCCAACGTTTGGGTCATAACCCGCAACTTGCAGGTTTAAAGCACTTGAATCGTCTGGAGCAGGTGTTGGCTCGGCAGGAATGGCAGGACGAGGATATCGCCGAAGGCATCTTACGGGATCAGGACGGGAATGTCATAGGGGGGGTCATGAGCAACGTTTTTCTGGTATTGGGTGATAAAATAGTGACTCCTGCATTGGATCGTTGCGGGGTCGCGGGTGTCATGCGTAACAAAGTATTACAGATGCTTCGGGAAAATGCTTATACAACAGAAATACGGCCGGTGCCTCAAGATGAATTTTTAACGGCCGACGAAGTATTCGTCACTAACAGTCTGATTGGGATTTGGCCGGTCAAGAGTGTTGACAATCAGGGATCATACCGGCTATACGTGTCTAAAACCCTACAGAGTCTGCTTGACCAGTATTTGTGGTATCATGATGAAAACGTTGTTTAAACTTACCGGGTTGGTTATTGTGGGCATGAGTCTCGCCGCGGGCTGGCTGGTGCTGCAGTATCAAACGTTCAAGGACACTCCTCTGCGCATCGGCGCCGAGAATATGGTCTATGAGATCAAAGCCGGCGCCAATCTCACCACTATCGCTCAGGATCTGACCCGAAAAGGCATCATTGAGCAGACAAATTACCTGCGCTGGTATGCACGTCTGAACGGCATGGCAGATCATATTCAGGCGGGAGATTATCTGTTACCAACCGGAATGAAGCCCGGCGAGTTTCTCGAGCGCATCAATGCCGGCAAGGTGCTGCAATATTCCCTGACCATCGTCGAAGGGTGGACCTTCCGGCAGATGATGGATGCCGTGCGCCAGCATCCGCAACTGCAACACACACTGGTGCAAGTCACCGACAGCCAGATCATGGAGCGAATCGGGCATGCCGGGGAGCATCCTGAAGGCCGGTTTTTACCTGATACTTATTTGTTCCCCCGTGATACGCCAGACGTTGATTTTCTGAAACGCGCTTATACCGCGGCACAGCAATTACTCGCCGACGAATGGGCGAAACGGCGGCCGAATCTCCCGGTCAAGTCAGCTTATGAGGCGTTGATCCTGGCCTCCATCATCGAGCGGGAAACCGCGGTGGTGGAGGAGCGTTTCGCCATTTCCGGCGTGTTCACCCGGCGTTTGATCAAAGGCATGCGTCTGCAAACCGACCCCACGGTGATCTATGGCATGGGCGATGCCTATCAGGGCAATATCCGCCGTCGGGACTTGGAAACGCCCACTCCCTACAATACCTATCGGATTAAAGGTCTGCCACCAACACCGATTGCCCTGCCCAGCGCCGGTTCCATCAATGCCGCATTGCACCCGGATGACAGTGACAATCTCTATTTTGTGGCACGTGGCGACGGCAGCCATCATTTTTCCGCGACCCTGGAAGAACACAACAATGCGGTGATCAAATATCAGCTCAAAGGCCGTAAACGCAGTTTTTCCTCGTTAACCGTGAGTTCCCACTGACCACAAGTCAGGGCGCGTGGTCATGGCGTGGCACGCACTTGATTCCCAAGGTCTGTCATGCTCCACTGCCGGTAGGCAATGGCTTGATCGGAGGTTGTAATGACAGGTTGTTTTCTCACCATTGAAGGTGGGGAGGGTGCAGGTAAGTCCACCAATATCGCCTTTATCCGTGATTATCTTCAAGGCAAGGGCGTTGAACTGATCCTCACCCGGGAACCTGGAGGTACCACGGTCGGGGAAAAAATCCGGGAGTTGCTACTGGATAAGGCCAATCATATAGTCAGCGACGCGGAGTTGCTGCTGATGTTCGCGGCTCGCGCGCAGCACCTGCAACAGGTGATCAAGCCTGCACTTGCGCAGGGGCGCTGGGTGCTTTGCGACCGATTTACCGACGCGACCTACGCCTATCAGGGCGGTGGCCGCGGTATCCCTGAGGACCATATCGCCGTCATCGAGCAGTGGGTACAAGGCGAGTTACGCCCGGATGTCACACTGTTGCTGGACGTACCGGTGGCCGTTGGTTTACAGCGGGCCGGTGTGCGCAGTGATCCAGACCGCTTTGAAACGGAAAATGCCGCATTTTTTGCAAGGGTACGTGCGTGCTACTTGGACATGGCGCAACGCTTTCCGATTCGTTACCGCGTGATTGATGCCGGCCAGCCTTTGGGCGAGGTACAATGCCAGCTGCAAAATGTCCTGGACCAGATTTTGAAAGTGTACAAAAAGTGATGGAACTACTGCCTTGGCATCAATCTCTTTGGGCACACCTGCAGCAATGTCATGAACAGGGCCGGTTACCTCATGGTTTGATTCTCCATGGACCCGGTGGTGTGGGGAAAGAGAATTTTTCCCGGCGACTGGCCGGGTTTCTGCTGTGCCTCAACGACAGTACGCCGCTACAGGAGGCTTGTGGTCACTGTGCCGCATGCAAATTATACCGGGCAAGCACCCATCCGGATCTGTATGAACTCGACGTCCCGGAGGGAAAGAAGAACATCGGCATCGACCAGGTACGTGAGGTAGTGCGTTGGCAAGGCATGAAAAGCCACCTCGGCGGCTACAAGGTGGTACGGATCAAGGATGCTCACAAAATGAGTATAAGCGCCGCTAATGCCTTGTTGAAGACGCTGGAAGAGCCTTCCGGGGATACGGTGTTGATCCTGCTGACGCCAAATCCTGGCTGGTTGTTGCCGACCATTCGCAGCCGCTGCCGTGCCTTGAAATTCGGATTGCCGCCGCGGCAACTCGCTCTGGAATACCTTAAGAAACACGCAGAAAACTCGACAGAGCTGGAGATGGCCTTGGCGATTGCCGGTGGTGCGCCGCTGACCGCTCTGCATTATCTCGAGCAAAATTATCTTGCCGAACGTAAAAAGTTTTTTCTGGATTTTCAAGGTATTAGTGAAGGACGTGAATTTGCGTTACCGGTCGCGGGGCGTTGGTACAAACGCGACCCGCTGCTCTTGCAGAGCTGGTTGGCGGGATGGTGCAGGGACCTGATTCGGTTAAAGATTATGGGAAAAACGTCGCTAACCTCAAATAGTGATCTGGCGCCGGACCTGGCGCGTATCGCCCAACGGCTGGGTGCCAGAGAGCTGTATAAATTTCTCGATCAATTGACCGATATGTTGTCATGGGCGGACCGCAATTTGAACATTCAGTTGCAATTGGAAAATTTGTTATGGTCCTGGCAGCAACTGGTCACCCGATCATCCATGGCACAGGCATAGGCATCAAGAGCATATGAGTACAGCGTTACCACCCGGCGGTCCACCCGGCATGAAGCAAGGTGGTATTCTGTCTCTGACCATCAAAGATAAAAGTTCCTTGTATGCCGCCTACATGCCATTCGTGAAAAACGGCGGCTTGTTCATTCCCACCAACAAGACCTACAAACTCGGGGAAGAAGTGTTTATGCTGCTTACCCTGATGAACGATCCAGAGAAGATACCGGTCGCCGGAAAAATTGTCTGGGTGACGCCCAAAGGCGCGCAGGGTAATCGTACCGCGGGTATCGGCGTTCAATTCAGCGGCCAGGATAACGGGTCGGTGCGTACCAAGATCGAATCATTTCTCGGCGGCGCTTTAAAGTCGGACCGCCAGACCCATACGCTGTAAATATTTACCGCCAGTTACGCTATAATGCGCTGATCCATTTCGTGTAGGACCATAGCGCAAAATCATGTTGATTGACTCCCACTGCCATTTAGACCGCCTGGATTTAACTCCTTGGGACGGTGATTTAGGGGCCATGCTCGATCAGGCCATTGAGCAGGATGTACGGCGGTTCTTGTGCGTCAGCATTGATATGGAAAATGTACTGGTGGTAAAGGGTATGGCCGCGCGCTATGACTGTGTTTATGCTTCCGTGGGCATCCACCCCAATGAAACCGACACCCCTGAACTGACCGTTGACGACCTGTTGCAGCTGGCAGCGGATGACAAGGTGATCGCTATCGGGGAAACCGGTCTGGATTATTTCCGCAGCGAGGGCGATCTTGATTGGCAGCGCGACCGTTTTCGGCGCCATATAGCAGCGGCCCGTGATTGCCGGAAGCCCTTGATCATACACACCCGGGAGTCCGGTGCCGATGTCCTGCAAATGCTGCGTACCGAGCATGCCGCGGACGTGGGCGGGGTGATGCATTGTTTCGTTGACGATTGGGAGGCGGCGCAGCAGGCCATGGACATGAATTTTTACATATCCTTTTCCGGGATCGTAACCTTCAAAAATGCGGCTCAGGTTCAAGATGTGGCACGTCGCGTACCGCTGGAGCGCATGCTGGTGGAAACGGACTCCCCCTATCTGGCGCCCGTGCCGATGCGTGGCAAGCCTAACTATCCGGCTTATACGCGTTATGTCGCAGAGTATATTGCCCAGATGCGCGGCATCAGTTACGAAGAACTGGCGCGGGTTACCACCCGGAATTTCAATCAGCTGTTTCAGCTTGACAGCGCATCGTAGTCGGCGGGGTTTGAACTCTCCTCACCAGGCTGGAGCTGAGTTAAATGCCCGGCGGCGCCCGTCGCCGCCGGGCATCGGCATGCCGATGCCCGCGACCGATTGAGAAATTTTACTGTTTGCTGATGGTGGCGTTTTCGATCAGCAGGGGATAGTTGTAGCCAAATCCGAAATCAGTATTCAGGACAACGGTACCGGTGATGGTTACGGTATCGCCGACATTGCCGGTTTGATCGCTGGTAACCGTCAAGTCGTTGGTGCCTTCCGTGCCACTTCCATCTCGAATATGCAGGAAGTTGCGTTTCATGATGCCGTTATTTACCTTTACAACCTTGCCGCTTACCTGTACTTGCTTACCGGCCAATTGGGCGGCTTCCTTGTTCACGGCTTCCACATTCTTGCTGATGGCTTCACCCGCGAGCAGCATGCCGGGCGACAACAGCAATACCACCAATGCCAAAATTTTCGTGTGACGTTTGAGCATATCTACCCCTGGTACTATCAATGAATTTATCAAGTGAAGCGCAAGTATATCCGGTAATGCGTGTGTCGTCGCCAGGTTTGGGCGGATATTGCCGGGTGGCGGCGGAGTGCAGTGACCAGGGTCTGGGAAGCCAAGCTTGCGGGAATGAGGCTTTATGTAAAATACGAAAGCGTCAATGATTCATGGATAACTTGAGGTTATTCATCGACGGTTAGAGCGGCGCGGTGTCAGCAATCTGACTTGGTACCCGTGTACAATCCATACCCGAAGTAACCGTGGAACGTACTGAAGTAAGTGCTGACCGCGCCCAGACGCATGTTCAATTCCGGATTCAAGATGACTTTGATCATAACCCGTAAGGTGTTGAAGAAGCCTTCTTCGCGCAACATTTGATAGGGAGACATGGAGGTAAACTCATATGTTTTGTGTTTGATGTTGGTAAACCTGGTATCAAGTAATATGCTGATCCAATCGTTGGTTTCGAGTGCATGGCAGAAGGTTTCGCAAATCGTCGCGCGCGTCACTATGGCGGTTTCTGGAGTTGGTGGCTGCATCCATGTGGATTCATTGATACCTAACTGACCGCCGGGTTTGAGTACCCTGAAGATTTCACGCAATAATTTTTCCTTATCATTGAAACAAAGAACGGATTGCAGGATGACACAATCGAACGTATTGGCGTCAAACTCCATTGCGGTGCCGTCCATGTTCTTGAAAACCACGTGTTTGCTATAAGTCTTTTTAGACATGGCGCCCGCAATCATGGAGGGGTCGTGATCAATGCCCACCACTTCGCAACCATAGCGCCGCGCCAGCATATCCGTGGTGGTACCAAGACCACATCCGAGGTCGAGGATGCGCATGCCGGGGGTTATACGTAGCATGTTTAAAAGATATTCCGTGCTGGTGATTCCACCAGGATGCAACCATGCCATGCCAAGTCTGAAGCGCATAAAATTGGCCATGGAAAAGTCTTCCGCAGGTAACAGAAATCCCCCTAAACGGACTTTCGTTTCACCATTGGATTGAGTCAGCAGATCAGCGGGATTCATGCGAAACTCCAGTGTATGCGCGGTTAGCGATAATTTTTATGGCATTACACGGTTATCGTCCTCCTGACATGGAATCTGCATGAATCGGCAATATTAATAATTCTATTAAAACAATGGGTTGGTGCATAAAGGGGAAGAATTACATGAGTTGATGGCGTGGCGCCCCGGGTACCGGGGTCTGCTGTGCCACGGGACGCTCCGGTGCCCGGTCCGCCCGATCAATGGCGGCTTGCGGGCGGTGGCGGAGCGGTGCCGGGTTCCTTGATGGCACCATGATTGCGTTCGTATATCTGGATATTTTCCTGCAGCGTTTTGAGCAGGCGTTTGGCATGGTCCGGAGTGAGGATGACGCGGGAAACCACCACATTACCACCGATGCTGTGGCGGAACACATAGTCCAGCACGAATTCCTCGGGTGAATGAGATATGATCACCTGATTGGCGAATACGCCGCGGCGTGTGTCTTCCGGCAAATGTATGGGTTCCGCGGCAACGTTGCCAGGCTTCTTTGATTCGTCCATAGGGTGCTCCACTTGGTGATGATGCTAAGTTGTTGGGTTATCTTCAAATCGCGCCATCAGTTCGATCAGCGCATCGAGCTTATTGTTCGGGGTGTAGAAATGTGGCGAGAATCGAATATTGCCGCCACGCAAGGCGCAGTAAACCTTGTTTTCCGACAAATAGCGATATAACACCGTATTATCTTTGGTCTTATGGTTGACCACCAGGATGCCCGCGCGGCGCTGTTCCGATACCGGACTGATAATGTCGTAGTTACCGTTCGCGCGCAGCGCCTCCATCAGATAGTGATTCTTGCCCAGGATGGCTTGCGATACTTGATCCAGTCCGGCTTCCAGCAACAACGACACGCTGGCATCCAGCGCGTGAATTGCCAGCATGTTGGGGCTGCCCGGTTCAAAGCGCTGGGCGTGTACCGCGGGGCGCCAGGTAGTTTGATCAAAATTCAGATAATCTTCCAGCATGTGCCAGCCATATTGTTTGAGATCCAGGCGGGCGCGCAGCTCCGGACGGCAGTAGAACAATGCCAGGCCTTCGGGACCGAGCAGCCACTTATGGCCGTCTGCCATGATAAAATCGATATGATCAGCTTGTACATCACAGCCCATGGCACCAATGGTCTGGATGCCATCAATGCATAACAATACCTCCCGCGGCCGGCAGTAGGCGCCAAGTTGGCCCAGATTCAGTCGGATACCGGTTTTATACTGCAAGGAGCTGACGGCCACGACCCGGGTGTGTTGGTCCACCAAGTCGAAGATTGCCTGTTCCGGAGTGGCGCTGTGCCAGAGGTTTGCATAACGCACTTGCACGCCGTATTTATTCAAAGATTCCCACACGACCTTGTTGGAAGGAAATTCTTCATCACTGATGACTACATTGTCGCCCGCTGACCAGGGTAAACCATATGCCACGAGAGACAGCGCGCTGGATGTGTTGGGAACCAAAGCGATATCCTCCGCGTGCGGGGCATTGATCATACGGGCGAGGTTGCGGCGCAGGCGATTTTCGACTTCCAGCCATTGCGGATAGTTGCGTCCCGCTTGCATGGCGTTCTCCGCCGCGAAGTGGTTTATTGCATGTACCGCGCGTGTTGGCCACGGCGCCATGGCGGCGTGATTGACGTGGATCAGCTCCGCATCAAGGGCGAACTCCTGGAGCAACGACTCCGTAATCATAATATCTTCTTATCTCCAAGGTTTGCCGCTGCGTCGGGTGCGGCAGCCGAGAAATGTCAGCAAGACAAGTAACAAGCTAGTGACATCCAAAATGCCGGTCCCCCGCGGGTGATCAGTTTCGGCCGGCAGCGCCCGGTCGGCGCTGCCGGTGGCGGGATCGGTGATCGGCTCCATGGCCGCGATGAAAATATCCATTGCACCGCTATTGGTGTGTTGGTAGGCATTACCAGTTTGCGGCAGTGCTGATGATTCGGTGTCACCAGCAATGATCAACGCCCCTTGGGAGCTGCTGGCGACACTGCTGATCATATCGTCTGCATCACCGCCGTAGTACTGCGCGTAGTACAGGCTGTACATATCGGCGGCAAAGGCGGCGACAAAACCGTTGCCTGCGGCCGGCACCGCGCGGTCAGCATTCCACACAGGCACATCCGTGGCACTGGAGTTGCCCGCGATATAAATCACACCTGTCGAGTTTACGGCGATGCCTGCAGCGCTCTCATCACCACCGCCACCGTAGTACGAGGTCGACGTGATGGTGTAGCCCCCAACCGTTGCGATGCGCGCCAGGAAAATATCACGCTCACCACGTAATCTTTTTTGAAAACCATGGACTAAGGGAAAATCCCGTGAGGCAGTATCGCCAATAACCACCAGATCGCCTTCGGGAGTCGAGGCCAGCGCCACCGCAAGATCTTCCGCGCTGCCCCCTAGATAACTGGAAAAAACCAGGGCTTCCTGTCCGGCTATCCGGTAATCTATGCCGGCGATAAAAGCGTCGATTTTTCCCGCGTTGTGATCCTGCAGGGATCCGCGCAACGGAAAATCCCCGGATGAAGTTTCCCCGGTGACATAAGCGATGCCGGTGTCTTCCTGAAACAGAATGTCATGCGCTTTGTCGCTATTGCCACCCCCTAGATAAGTACCATAGATCAGTTGCCGGTCGCTATAAAAATCGAATACCGCGAAGAAAGCATCAAATCCCACGAGCGCTGACGCGCTGTCGCACTTGCCGTCAGTACCGCAACTGCCATCCAGGCTCTGTTCGGTAACGTCGAGGTCCGGCGATGTTGTTTCGCCGGTAATATAGACGCGCCGAGTATGATCCAGGGCAATACCATGGGCGGCGTCATATCCACTGCCACCAAAATAAGTTGCGAATTCCAAGTGATCGCCGTGCGGCCCGAGTTTGACAATAAACGCTTCACTATTGGCGATGCTCGTGATATTGGGATCGCCGCGGTTCTGTTGTTGCCAGGAGCGCACCATGGGAAAGTCGAAGGAATCCGTTTCACCAACGACATAGATGTTGCCGATATCGTCCACCGCGATATCTCGGGCCCGATCGTGGCCACTGCCTCCGATGCGGGTGCTGAATATCAGGCGGCTGCCATCGGCACTGAATTTGCTGATCATGGCATCAATACCGCCGTTAACGCCGATGCTGAACGTGACCGGGTAATTTTCCGCGAAAGTGTAACCGGCGACATAGATGTATCCGTCGACGTCGACCGTGATCGCGGATACTGAATCATATGAATCGCTGCCGGCAAAAGTTGAAAAGGCGACGGCGGCTGGCTGCGCATGCGAGATTGCCGGCCAAGTGACGGCAGCAATAACAAGCATCGGTAAATACGCAATGCCCAACGAGTTACCGTGGCGCACAGCGGCTGGATCAAATTGCATTGATGCTGAATTCACCGGTGACAAAACGTTGCGTCAGAATGGCTTGCTCGAAAGTGGTTTGATCAGCATCGCGCAAACGCCGGGAAATTTCCCGGCCCAGATTCATCTGAATCAGGGTAAATTGCTCGGCATCGGATTTATACAATTCATATAGCAAACCCGGAGTAATTTTTAACGCCTGGGAGTCTGTTTCCGCCCGAACCGATGCGCTGCGGTCACGGAAATCCATCAATGCCATTTCACCGAAGCAATCTCCCGCATGTAGAAACGCCAGAATATATTCCTTGCCTTCAAAGCGCCGAGTAATCGCGACCTTGCCTTCCGTCAGTAGATACATGGCATCCGCGGTATCCGCTTCATGGAAAAAGTAGTCTCGCGCCTTGACGGTGACAAGTTGTGCATTGGATGTCAGGTGGCGAATTGTCTCTGTGCTCAGTCCGCCGTAAAAAGGCGTACGTTCCAACATTACTGCTTCCGGGTTCATGGCAATCTTCCCTCGTTCAAATGGCGCGCACACGCATCAACACATGGCGGTTCGCCCGTGCGCCAAGTATATGCATGGTCGTGTGGTGCGCGTGGGATAGTCATTATAAGGGCAGTTCCGACAACGAAAGGTTTTTTTCTTAATAATACCCTGTCTGGCTCATGGTTTCCGCTTTTTAGATCCAAGATCCCTATTTTCCAATATGGGTAATGAATTTCAAGCAATTATCGAAGCAGCCGATATGGTAGGGGAGAAAGGGGATTGTGGAAATAATGCCGGTAGATCAAGCAACATTACTCGTCGTTGACGATAATCCGTCCAACCGGAATATTCTGATGCGCCATCTCCAGAGACAAGGCCATAAGGTGCTGGAAGCGGAGGACGGACAACAATGTCTGGATATCCTCGACACCCAGGACTGCGATCTGGTAATGCTGGATATCATGATGCCGGTGATGGATGGCATTATCGCATTGCAAGAGATTCGAAAAACCTACAGTCTGGTGCAATTACCGGTAATCATGGTTACCGCCCTGAATGATTTTGACTATACGGTCAATGCGTTGAAAAGTGGTGCCAATGATTACATTACCAAACCATTTGATTTTGACGTGGTTCTGGCGCGCGTTCATACCCACCTGATTCTCAAACAATTGTCGGAGCAGAACCAGGAGTTTCTGAGTATTGCCAGTCACGATATCAAGAAGCCCATTGCCGTAATCATGGATATTGCCGAGGTGATGCGAGGCGAACTTAGTAAACTGGACAGTAACACCGCTGACATCGAAGACATGCTGAGTCTGCTGACTCGGTCGGCAAAAACCATTCAAAAGCATATCGAGGACTACCTGGATCTTAGCATCGTTGAACATGGGCAGATCAAACTAAAACGGCATAAATTGCAGTTAAACCATTTAATCAGGGATTGCCTCTCGCAGAATTACGAATATGCGCGCAATAAAGGTATCGAGCTTGAGGAGGCCCTGGATGAGGTCTTGCCGGACATTTTTGTTGATCCTGATAGAATCATGCAGGTCGTGGATAACATGGTCGGAAACGCCATCAAATACAGTCCGACCAAAACTACGACGCGCGTACGCACTTTTTCCCGCAATGGCAGCGTCGTGTTTGAAGTGAGCGATGAGGGTCCGGGTATCAACGGTACCGATATCAACAATCTGTTTCAGAAACACAAACGTACGCAGAATCTCCCCACCGGCGGGGAGGTGAGTACCGGCCTGGGGTTGTCGATTTGCAAACAACTGATGACCCTTCATGAAGGCCAGATTGGCGTGCGTAATAATGATGAAAAAGGCGCCACATTCTGGATCGAATTACCGGTTCGACCCTGATCGTTACCCGCCAGTCAACGGATTCTCCGTAACTTGGGTGGCAGCGGCGGGTGGGGGCGCGTACGGAGTGTCGCCGTCCAGCATCATATCCGACAAGGTAAGTGGTTCCAGCACCAGCCTGACTTCACTTTTCATTTTACTCAACAGCTGATCCCGCATCGTAAGCTCCTGCCGATCGCGCAAGATATCGCCGGTGCCGTTTGCCAAGGCCTGTAGCACCGCCACCAGTTTGATATCTGCGGCCGGTCGAGCCAGTATATAGCCACCGCTGGGGCCACGGACACCGGCGACGAAACCTGCGGCTTTCAATTTGTTGAAAATCTGTTCCAGATAGGAAACGGAAATCCTGAATACTTTTGCGATTTCATGCAGCGATAGCGGGCCGGATTTTCCGGCGATCAAGATCAGACTGCCTACCGCAAAGTAGGTTTTATTGGTTAACACCATAACAAAGTACCCCCTAACATCCAATTGCACTCACTTCCATCTTTTGTAAAACAACATTGTTGTTGTTATTTATCCCAGTGTCACGGTAAGTTTGGTCGTAAACTGTTATCTAAGTCACAATTTATCGGTCATGTCGTGCGTCACCGTCAAATTATTGATGAGCTAATATTTACTGGTTATATCAAATGTTGGCGGTGTCTGCAGAATGTTATTACGTAATCAAGTACGGTCCGGGCGTGGCGGCGACTGACAAATCACTACCGGGTCGGGTGTGGTAACGATAAACACGGGTCCGATGATTGGAAGGTTGAGATGGCCAGTGATCATCCGATTTCGGTGACGGCGCTTTTCCATGGATTATGGTCGGTAAAGCATTTGTGAAGTTGCAACAGATAGACACCTTCTTGCCACAAACCCACAAATAAATTAATACATGATTGCCTGTATTTCACTCATGCGAGTGGGATAATGTGATTCTTAATGCGATGTTAAGATTCGACTGCTAAATCAGATACTTGTAACAGGTGCTCGTCTATATACTCGATAAAAGGTGTTATTTTATGAGTCGACCCCTTCCCGCGGAATTGTTTCTTCGCAATGCCGAGAAACTCGTCGAACTGGCGCGTGTAATCGGTGATGTTGAAGTTGTCGTCGAACCCGCTTTTATTATTTCGGGCCACAAAGCACTTTATCTGAATGTGGCGAATTGGAGTGACAAAGCCCGTGACTATCTTGCGCACCATGTTGCGCGCGTACCCAATGATTTGCGTGTGCATGTGCAACGCATCAACGTCAACCGCGTGTATGACGACATTGACGGTACCTATGGGGCGGTACTGGATTTGTTTATTGCGCTGGGCAAGGAAGGATTGACGCTGCGCAAACGGGTGTTGCGCCAATGCGCAGCGGTGTTACGCCCGGAGACCCTGCAGGTGCTCGAACAGCACCTGATTGGGGGGATTACCGCCATGACGCCGATGCCGGCCGCGCCGCGCTCCGTGCTGACCAAAGGCTTGGTGGGAAATTCGGGGTTGGTGGAAAACGTACTTATTCGTAAAATGCGGCAACAAGATTGGCCATAAGGAGTTTAAACATCGGGTAAGCAGCCCCGGATGTTGGGTAAGGATACGATCAAAAATTCATTATCCAGGAGTCGGTACCATGATGCGTGATAACAATCAGCAGGTGCGGGTTACGGCCATCGGGATGAGCCAGCAGAATATCAATATCCTGCGTATTTTTTTCAAAGGACCTTGTGCTGGAAAATATGCAATTGCGGAAAACGGTGACGCCGATATCAATTTGGTAGACCTGGATGGAGTGACCGGGCAGGCGGAATGGACGCGTATTCAACGACAATTTCCCGGAAGACCCTCCATTGTGCAATCGGTCCATGCTTTTAGCTCCGAGCACGCGATGGTTTTGCGTAAGCCAGTGGAACCCGAGCTGCTGAAACGCGCACTTCACGATGCGCAGGCCGCGCGCGCCACTCAGTTGCGTGCCGGAGAACAAAAATCGGCATCAAATATCATTAATTTCGAGGGTAGCCCCTCGAAGCAGAGTACCGTTCAGTCTCAAAGACGAGTGCGGGGCGCGACAGGTACGCCACCCCCTAGAAGTGTTGCTTCAGTGGGCGGCTGGGGTGTGACTGTTCCGATATTGGAAAATGAATTGCAGGTAGCGGAACTGCCCGGCGTGATGGCGAAGTTGGCCGGTGCGGAAGTTGCGCTGCCTTCAGCCGAAACGGTGGCGCCAACGGCGCAGCCGCGAATTTTCGTGAACACAACGCCAGCGCCGGAACAAATTGGGCTCACCGGACTGACACCTGCTTTGGCGTCAAGCTCGGCCCAAAGTAGCAAAGTCGATGTGGAAGAAAAAGCGCCGGTGGAACACGAGTCCACGGGAAATGTGCATCCTGCGGTCGGATTGCCGAATTCCAGCGATCTCGTTCACGTGATTTATAATCCTGAATATTACTTGCAGGGCTATCTGAAGAAGGCGCTCAATTTATCATATACCAGTAAGAAGAATGTATTGCTGGAAGCCCAGGTACAGTCACTGATCATTTTATATGATGATCGGAAGGTGCTGATCGAGCATAATGAGCGTGCCCTGTACGCAGTGGGCCGGGTACCGATCAATAACGACAATATCAAAATTTCAATATTGTCCAACTCCCGACACCAAATGATAACCGAGGCGTCCGGCGTCCTGTTGGACTGGGATATTGTATTATGGGAGTTGGCTATGCGCGCCGCCCATGGTCGCATCCCTATAGGTACAGATATCACGGGTCAATTTTATTTGAAACACATGCCTGACGCGGAACGCTTTGGTCTTGGCGACAGCCTGCGGACGATCGCCGAATTATGGCACCAGCAACCCTGCTCTTTAGTTCAGACATTGCAGTTGCTAGATGTCTCGCAGCAGGATATATTCAGTTTTTACAGCGCGGCTAAAGCATTGGGCTTTGTCAAATCAGTCAACCTGCACAGGCCTGGACAAACACGCGGTGACGAGAATGTCGCAGTGTCCGCGAGGGTGCTGACAGTGGAAGAACCGGAAATCATGGTGGATGATGACCTGTCCAGCGATAGAGCCGGTGGTATTCTGAAACGGTTGTATACACGGATAAAGGGTCAGTCGTAAACCTGGAGGCAAAAATAATATTTGTATGGAGCAACGCCGTATCCTCGAAGATCTTTATCTCCTGCCCACGCCTTCCGGCGCGTACTACGCGGTGTCCAGGCCATCATCGGCCCCGCCTCAAAGACTTTTGCAGTCACTGATGCAATGCGCCAGCAGTCCATTGTTGACGCTTGAAGGCGTGCAGACGTGGTCAGGAATTGACGATGAAACCGAAGCCACGGTACTGCTAAAACGGTTGCAGAAACTGGGATGGGTGCAAGGTACACCCGAAGTGCAATATGCGCCTCAGGGTAATCTAGAGGCGTTGCTGCCTGATCTGCTTATCCCTTTGTCCGGAAATGGTAAGGTGCTTTTGGCGGATTACCAGGGATTTTACATCTCCGGTCACGGATTTGATCAAGAGTATGTCGAGGAACTGTCCGCGCTTACAGCGGACCTGGCGTCTCTTCAAGAGCGCCATATGAACCTGCTAACCCGAGATCTGGATATGTCGACCAGTGCGTGGGCATTGGTGGATGCCGCCGGCAATAGTCAGATCGGTTTTTGGCCGCTTTATATTGGTGAACATCGATTCGTGTTGGCAGTGGAAGGCATGCCTTGCCTGAATCAGCCGGCGTTGATGCAACTGATTTGGGTATTAAGTGTGCGCTATCATACAACTCATTAGACGATGAAAAGCGGGAGGAAGCGGTGGAATTGACCGATAATGAGTATAGTGCGCTGGGACTTTATGCCAAGGTATTCGCGGATCTCACCCCGGAAAGGGAGGCACTGATAGCCGCTGAAGGTAAACGTCTCGAGCCGTATCTGGTCGAGATAACTGACAAGTTTTATGGCACGCTGCAGAAAATTCCCAATGCTTTACCGTATATTGAGGGCAGGGTGGAGCATCTGAAAAAAACTCATGTGAATTGGCTGCAAAGGGTCGTCACTGGAAGATACGATGTGTCCTATGTGGCGCAGATGTATACCGTGGGATGTGTGCATGTGCAAGTCGATTTACCCGCTGAATTCATGGCAGGTGGCACTACCTTGATAGCGAATGAGCTTTACCGGCTGGTGCCGCAGGTATACGGTAATGACGCCAAAACCTGCGTGGCCATGATTCAGGCATTGAATGCCAGTCTGGGATTTTCCTTGATTATCATGCAAGCCTCGTATCAGGCGTCGATAACGGAAGTTAAAGACAAATTCCTGGCCATCACTGGAATGAGTCAAAAATTGTTCGAGAAACTTGCTGCTGCTTATGACGGCAAACACTAGTGCAGAGATATCACTGCCAGAATAAACGATATGGGGAAGAAGACGCGACATCAGGCATCGGTTTTGCTAGGCAATATAATTAAAAACTGTAGATAGTGAAAATTAGCTAACCGTGAAGTAGTAAACAAAATAGTTCGATTGTAAGCAACCAGGAGCGATCACCATGCGAAACCAAATGATAGGTTCAATTCTAAGCGAACTGAACGGTACTTCCCCGGATATTGAAGCATCCGCGGTCATCTCCATGGATGGTCTCACGATCGGCGCAGTGTTGCCACAATCTCTGGATGAAGACAAAATGGGTGCGATGAGCGCTGCCATGCTGTCGTTGGGTGATCGCACTGCTGATGAGCTCACCCGCGGCAACCTCGAACAGATCCTGATCAAGGGGGATCATGGCTATGTGGTGATGACACAGGCGGGAAAAGAAGCCGTAGTGACTGTATTGGCTAAGCCCAAGGCGAAGCTGGGACTGGTGTTCCTGGATGTTAAGCGTGCTGCTGATGACATCGCAAAGCTGCTGAATTGAAGCTACGGTTCGCTTACGGATGGCGCCGATGGGAACGCGTCCGTAAGCAGGACGGTATTTAAAAAATATGTTATAAAACAATATTTTAAAACACAGGGGCCGTGTTGAACAGGACACCCTCCGAGCGACGCGCAACAAGACTTCCTTGACCACCGCACCTTAGTGTCGCTCAATCGTCAATACTATATAACACTTTATAACGCTTTATTACCTTTATTCCTTATTTGTTATTGGACTAAGAAATGCATCTGATATAAAAATAAGTCAGATTGTGCTGCAATGGTGTTAAATATTGGTTTTGCAGCAATATTCAGGCGAGGGAGTGCTCAGCTTCAGGAACCGACATGACCGCCACTCAGAAGACCCTCATACAATTTCCGGCAATCGAGCCGTTGCAACCGGTGGTGTCGCCAGCGGATGAAATCACCCGGTTGAAGAAATTATATGAACTCAGCATGATTTTGTCAGGCAATCCAATGGAAGTTTTTGAGCTTGCCGCGCGCATGATCGGTCAATTGCTCGATGTCAAAGTGGTGTGTCTATCCGAACTACGCGGTGACAAGCTGTATTTTCTCAGTGTTTATGTTCAAGGTGAAATGTTTCTCAACGCCGGCCAATGTGATTTACATGTGACGCCATGCGCGACAGTGGAACAAACCAAAGACTATCGGGTATATGACAAGGTGATGGAACGGTTTCCCGAAGCCCATTTTCTCAAGCAGCATAACGCGTATTCTTACTGTGGATTCCCGGCGTTGGGCAGTGACGGTCAGGTGCTGGCGGTTACCTGCCTGCTGGATGACCGGGCGCATGAGTTCACAGAAGCGGATCACGACATGTTGCGAATCTTTGGCCAGCGTATTGCCATGGAAATAGAACGCCAACGCCAGTTGGCGGAGCAGGAAAGGGCCGAAGCGGAATTGCGAGACTATCGTGAACATCTTGAAGAACTGGTGACGGAACGGACCCAGAAGCTGCGCGACACACAGGCTCAATTGCTTCAACAGGAAAGACTGGCGGCATTAGGCCAAATCACCGCTACCGTAAGTCATGAATTGCGCAATCCTTTGGGTAGCATACGTCCCTCGCTGCACTTTATACGCAAAGACAGCGCGGCGCTGAATGAAAAAACCCTTAACGCCCTGGAACGGATTGAACGCAGCGTCACGCGTTGCGACCACATCATCGATGAACTGCTGGATTATTCTCGCACTCGTCCACTCAATCTGCAATATCTTCCGGTGGATCACTGGCTGGATGACGTTCTTGCAGATCAGTCCTTACCGGAGCATATTGAACTGGTTCGCAACCGAAGCAGCGCTGACCCGGTGATCGCGGTTGATCCGGACTTGATGACCCGAGCCGTGATCAATATCTTTGATAATGCATGTCAGGCCTTGGTGGAACGTATTGGGATAGCGGAGCCGGGTTACCATGCGCAACTGTCCGTAACGACGGAAATCATCAATGGCAAGATTGCCATTCGATTTGTCGATAATGCTCTGGGTATTAAACCGGAGGTGTGTGCCAGAATCTACGAACCCATGTTTAGCACCAGGAGTTTCGGGGTGGGGTTGGGACTGCCTATCGTGAAGCGAATAATGGAACAGCATCAGGGCGACATAGAACTGGAAAGTATGCCTGGCGCGGGTACGACTGTCACTCTATTGATACCTTCCGGAGATTGATGGTACCTCTCCTTTGGGAAGCCAATGGGCCAAGAGCCTCGGTCTACCATCTGCTGCGGGCATCCAGACGGTGCTAGCCCAGCGGGTCTTCGCGGAACTGTTTCTGGATCTGTTCGATTTCCGTTTGGTTATCGATTAACGCCTGCACACACTCGGTATCGAGTTTCTCCCCGGCCATTTCCATCAGCATGGCAAATGCATCCTCGTTGCTCCAGGCGGTTTTATAGGAGCGCCGGCTGGTGAGTGCGTCGAATATATCAGCAACGGCGACAATGCGAGCCTCGAGTGGAATTTCCTCGCCCTTGAGGCCGGCGGGATAACCTCGACCATCCATCGATTCATGGTGAAATTCCGCTATGTTGCGCAGAATATTAACCTGTTGCACGCCGTCCAGACCAAAATTGGCAAGAACTTCATCGATAATTTCCCGTCCTTTGCGTGAATGGGTGCGCATGATGTCCCGTTCATTGTCATTCAACGGACCCGGTTTAAACAAGATATTGTCCGGAATGGCGATCTTGCCGATATCGTGCAGGGGTGAGTACATGAACACATGTTCAACATAGTCATCATTCAGTTGGTGTTTGGCAGTCAGTGCACGTGTGATCAGTCGAGCATACCGCGACATACGGTCGATGTGGCTGCCGGTTTCCGGATCCCGCAGATGAGTAAAACGGGATGTTGTGGTGACCGCCGCAACCAGAGTGCGCATGGCGGTTAACTCGTTGATCACCATCAAGGCTATCATGTGACCAAAGACATCGAGCTGGTTGAGTGCGATATCGGTGAAGACATCGGTTTCTTTGGCGTTGAAAAAAATAAAACCGAGAAACACTCCGTTGGAGAATATCGGCATAGTGTAGCTGGCGGCGTAACCCTGCCGTCCGATGCGTTTGCTGTGCTCATGGCGCTGGTCTTCCATGGTCAGCATGTTATTGATTACGCGCGGCCGCCCCTCCTTGAGAATATTCTCGAGCGAAGGCGCGTTACTCAGGTGAGTGATATAGTTGGTCAATGGATTATCTTCACCGCTGCTATGCAGGTAAGTTTTAAGCAGGTTTGTCTTGGCGTCGTACAGGGCGATAGCAATGCGCGCAATAAAAGGAAATTGCTTCTTAACCGCTAAATGGGTCTGGATCAGCTTATCTCGCAGTGGAATGTTGGCGTTCAACGCATCAAGAGTGTCTTGATAGATTTCCATAGTTATCCAAATGATAAGTGGGTGAATATGATATCGAAGGATGAAGCCTGACATCTATTATTATGGTCCAATACCCCTATATTTACCCGATGACTCCGTATTTTTTCAGGGTGGTAAGTAAGTTGTCACGAAGTATGCTCAATAATTAATCATAAGTAAATCTGGGGGACAAATTTTTCCGCCGTGACGGCTCGGTCCGGCGCGGTATCCAGGATTGTACGGTGCGCCAAACCGTTTTGACCTGAAGAACACAGGTCAAGTCGGCATCAATACTGATCTTTTCGTCCGGGATACCACCCTCTTGGATTCCCATCGATGGCAGGTTATGTTCGTGGTTAACCAGGCGACTGTGGCCTTGTGCACGACAGATATATCAGTGCGCCAGTAATTTTTCAAAGATTTGCCGTGCATAGTCACGCGTTTCGGTCAGTTATCGGTCGCAAGCTGGACACGATTGAACAGAGATGCCGACCAATGCGTCAGAAATTCATAACCGAAACCCGAATTAGCATTATCTTTTTGGAAGGCTGAGAATTGCGTGTTTGCGGGCCGGTTTTTGCGTTTTATACATGAGTCGCTGCGTTCGATCTGCCCCGTATCAAGTATGCGTTGATGATTTAGTTCAATCCCGCATGATTTATTTTTTACGACAGTTGAAAAACTGCGAACACAATATCCCACATTAATAGGGGTCTATATTGCCTCGCGTGCCGCCACATATTCTTTTATAGTGTGCCATACCGTTATTTCCACGTAGATGCTCCAGGACCATAAGGAATCGTTAACATGTCGAAAGAACGCAATAGCACCAAAGAAGAGAAAAAGAAACCGGCCTTAACGCCAAAAGAAAAAAAGGCAAAGAAGAAATCCAAAAAACAATCCGGGGGATTGCACGGAAATTAGTCGCGTTCATTATTAGAGGAGGGCATCGCGATGCCATCGCAACACGGTAACGGTGGCCGGGGTAATCCATGGGGTAGTGGATCCGGGCCTGATTTTGACTTCGAGGGCCTGGTTCGGCAGTGGCAGAAAAAATCCAAAAATATCTTACCAAACGGTGGCCCACGTGGGGCCATCGTTTTGGTGATTCTTGCTTTGATGGCTCTTGGTGCATGGACGGCCTATTACACGGTGCCCAGCGATTCGGTTGCGGTTATTCAGCGATTCGGAAAATTTCTCACGGATGTGCCACCGGGGTTGCACTTCAAGCTGCCATTGGGCATCGACAAAGCAACCATCGTCCCGGTAAAGCGCCAGTTGAAACAGGAATTCGGTTTTGCAACACCTGGCGCCACAGATCCTTATCAAAGTCCACGTGACGGAAAAAAAGAAACGGAAATGGTAACAGGCGATCTCAACGCCGCTTTGGTGGAATGGGTAGTGCAATACCGTATCGCTGATCCCGCCAAATACCTGTTTGTGGTGCGCGAACCCAGCGAAACCTTACGCTATGTCTCCGAGTCGGTGATGCGGGAAGTGGTCGGTGATCGCACCGTGGATGAAGTTCTGACCGTCGGTCGCCAGGAAATTGAAAGCGAAGCCTTGAGCAAGATGCAGGCACTTGCGACCAAGTATACCATGGGGATCAATATCGATCAGGTTCAACTAAAAAACATCAATCCGCCGGCACCAGTGCAAGAATCGTTTAACGAGGTCAACCAGGCGCAGCAGGAGAAAGAAAAACTGATCAATGAAGCACGACGGGATTACAATAAGGTGATTCCCCTGGCGGAGGGTGAGAAGGATCAACGTATTCGCGAAGCCGATGGTTATCGCTTGAAACGCATCAATGAGGCGGAAGGCGATGTTGCGCGTTTCAACGCACTGTTTACCGAATACAACAAGGCGCCGGAAGTAACACGTCGTAGAATCTATATCGAAACGCTGCAGGAGATTCTGCCGACCATTCGTTCCAAAGTCATTGTCGATGAGAAGAATCGCAGTATTTTGCCACTGCTGAATCTTGATGGTCAGAAGGAGGATCGGCCATGAGAATAGCGCATATCATCATTCTGCTGGTGTTAGGTGTTGGTACGTATGTCATGATGAGTTCGGTGTATACCGTCAGCGAAGTCGAACAGGTGATTATCACCCAATTTGGCAAACCGATCGGTGAACCGGTGACTGAAGCGGGGCTGAAGGTAAAAATGCCTTTCATCCAGGATGTCAATGCTATTGATAAACGGGTGCTGGAATGGGACGGCACGCCGTCCGATATGCCTACCAAGGACAAGCTCTATATTTCCGTCGACCTGTTCGCGCGCTGGCGTATTACCGATTCCCTGCAATATTTCCTGCGACTCCGCGACGAACGCAGTGCCCAATCGCGTCTGGATGATATCCTCGGCAGCGAAACCCGGAATGCAGTCGCCAAGCATGAATTGATCGAAATTATTCGCACCACTAAAGATCGCGTTCCGTTGCGCGATACCCTTTTGACCGAAGCGGAGCGGGATATGGGTGCGCTGGTGCCTATACAGAAAGGGCGTAAGCAGGTGGAGCAGGAGATATATAGCGCAGCCGCCGAGAAAGTGCGTGTGTTCGGCATTGAATTGCTGGATATACGATTCAAACGCATTAACTATAACGAGAGTGTGCGTCCGAAAATTTATGACCGTATGGTCAGCGAGCGACGGCAAATCGCGGAACGTTTCCTGTCGGAGGGTAATGGCGAGGCCGCGCGAATCCGCGGTAATCGCGTACGTGACTTGAACAAGATCCAGTCAGAAGCCTACCGTCAGGTCGAGGAAATCCGCGGCGTGGCCGACGCAAAAGCCACGGAAATATACGCCAAAGCCTATAATCAAAGCCCCAAGGCGGTGGAATTCTATGAATTCATTCGTACTATGCAGGCGTACAAAACAATAATCGCCCAGAATACGACACTGGTATTGTCCACGGACAGCGATTTGTTCAAGTTTCTAAAGGGCATGGCGCCGGATGGCGCTAAGCGCAACTAAATATGCGGGAACCTCCGGCTGCTTGATGTCGTGGGTTTTTCAAGCGCCATGGAGCGCCGTGTATCCAGGTCTCAGGCGTGGCATAGTGCAAATGCGTCCAGGGATGCCGAATTTATTTCCAGCGATTGTTGAGCAGCAGGCAGGCTAGGCCATGTACAAAGGCGAACGGCTCAACAGTATCAGTCACCTGGTCGGTGCGGTACTTGCGCTGGCGGGGGCTGCGGTGCTGGTAACCTTTGCCGCATTGGATGGCGATGTGCGCAGGATTGCCAGTTTCAGTGTCTACGGTCTCACTCTGTTCCTGCTCTATCTTGCCTCCACGCTTTATCACAGTCTCTCCGGCCGGGCGAAACAGATATTCAAGATTCTCGACCACCAGGCGATTTATTTGCTGATCGCAGGCACCTATACGCCGTATATGCTGCTGACGGTCAAAGGCAGCTTGGGTTGGTGGCTGTTCGGCGCAAATTGGGGACTGGCGTTGCTCGGTATAATTCTGGATGCGATGCCGCGTAAAGGTGCCAGAGTGGTACCGATTGTTATCTATCTGGTCATGGGCTGGTTGTGCGTGTTTGCCCTGGATCCGATGATCGCCGTGCTGTCGCCGCGCGGGTTTGACTGGCTGCTGGCGGGCGGAATATTTTACACGTCGGGCATCGTGTTCTATGTCCTTGACCACTGGTATCCCCGGTGCCATGGTATTTGGCATCTGTTCGTACTCGCGGGCAGCGCCAGCCATTACTTCGGAATTTTGTTTTACTTGTAATATGGAGCCATGCCTGTTTTCGTATGGGGCCCCTTTAGAATCAACCGTTGTCAAATATTCCAGAAAATCTTGGTTGGCACTGCCAGAACCTGCAAAATAACAGAGCGTACATCGCCCCCTACAATTCCGTGTCATCGGTTTGACCCTTAGCTGGTGCGACGGCCGGCCATTTACCACGTAGATAAAGAGTCTCGACTTTTTGCCGTGCCCAAGGTGTTTTACGCAGAAACTTGAGGCTGGAGGCGATACTCGGATCAATGATAAAACACTTAATCTTGATGCGACGGCCCAAATCCGCCCATCCATATTTTCCCACCAGCCGGGTAATCATCAGCTCCAGGGTCACGCCGTGTAACGGGTCCGGGGCAGGTGTTTTACCCATCGGACGGGTCATCGGCATGGTCGACGTCTGGCGGCGCCGCTGCCACATCAGGCTTTGCTTCCGCTTTTTTTACGCGGATCTTGCTGCCGGAGATTTCCTTGCCGTTGAGGTTTTTCATGGCCGCCTTGGCCTCACCCGGTTTAGGCATTTCCACGAAGCCAAAACCTTTGGAGGTCCCCGTAGCTTTATCGATCACCACGGTGCAGGACTGCACCGCACCGTAAGCCTCGAACATGACGCGGAGTTCTGTTTCCGTGGTATTGCGGGCGAGATTGCGTATCAATAGTTTCATTGGATCACTGTGTATGGGCGGAATGAGGGATGGCAGCGAAATATTGACCGGGTCGCCGTGCTTAACTTTATCACATCACGGTCTTTTACAAACTGTTACTTCAAAAGAAAACATAGGCTCAGATATTAGTTAACTATTGTCACGACATTAATCGCAAAATTAATAATAATCAAAAGGTTACGATTGTTTCTTGCAATTTCTTCACTTCACTTTCCTATCACTTATGACGAAATACACGATATGGCGATTGGGTCAGTAGCGCGTGTATTCCGTTGTCATTGAATTCGTAGTCATTTAACAAAAGATAATAGGTCGTAATTGAGGAGATCGAAACATGCCATTGTTTACCTGGAGTAATGAATACAGTGTGGGAGTCGGCAGCATGGACAGCCACCACAGAAATTTGTTCGATATTATGAACAAGCTTCACGACGCGATGAAACAGGGTCAAGCGGAGGACCGTATTGCCGCCACTATCCGTGAATTGGTGGATTATACAGTTTATCATTTTTCCGAAGAAGAAAAAATCATGGAACGAATCAACTATGCAGGGATCGGCGCGCAGAAGCGCGAACATGTAATGTTCGTCGACAAGATGAATGAGTACAAAGCGAAGGCTGACAAAGGACAAGCCATTTTTACCGTCGCCGAGGTTGCCGATACTTCCGTAAGATGGTTGCGGGAGCACATCCTGGTAATGGACAAGAAATATGAAGAAACCATGAAAGCGCATGGTATCAAGTAACCTAAAGTAATATGGACAAGATGAGGATGCGCTGCTGCGCATCCTTTTTTTTGCCGACCTTGTGACTTCTCATAAATTTTATTTCACACTTTCAGCTCCGATCACAACGCGCAACAAGTTTGACGGGTTGGCAACAAGGTCGAAGCCTATCGATAACTTGTTGCTGGTATTGCGTCTGATGCCCGCGTACTAACAGGCACCACAGGCTCTGAGCCGGCTTGCCCCCGATATTGTGGATCTCTTGCACCGCAAGGCGATGCAGGGATACCGCCATCGCCACCTGGGACGAAGTGCCGGCCATCGACGCCTACCATCTACCCGCTAGCTTTTACCGATCCCGGGGAGCAGAAACTGAAACAACACCTCGCCAATCTCACTTAGTGTCCGTAATGGATAATGCCGTCGTGCGACCAGTCGGCGTTGTATTTCTTATCTGACAACTGTGGTAAATGACTGCAATTCTATGCGCTATACTTGCTGCAGCCTGGAGACCGGTGTTTGGCGCACGGGCACGCGATGTTTACCACAGGCTTAAATCAATAAGTTGGTTCATGAGATAGAATTTCCTTGTCGATATCTGGTGTATTGGGGAACACACAAATTTCGTCAGAAAATGAGGGAAGATTAGTCTTGCTTGTTAAACCATACAGTTATGATTATTTCTTAGTGATCCGTGATTTCAGGAACGCTATGCTTTGATAGGCTTCGACCACGAAGGAGCTAGCGATGAGAATAACCGTCTACCATATTATAGCTGCTCTGATTTCTTTTTGTGTCATGGCACCCGGCGCGCCTGTAGTGGCGGCCGACCAAGCATTGGTGCTTGCTGTCCACCCCTATCTACCTTTGCCGGAGATACAGGAGCGATTTGGGCCATTCGCCGCTTACCTGTCAGACCAGTTAGGACGACAGATACAGATTCGTGTTGGTGGAAATTATGATGAGCATATTAAAGCTATTGGAGAGAATAAGGTAGATATCGCCTTTATGGGCCCAGCACCCTATATCAATGTTGTTGAGCGCTACGGCGAAAAACCGCTATTAGCACGTTTTGAAGTAGCTGGAAACCCTAAGCTGTTTGGTGTAATTGCGGTGCGCGCGAATAGTTCTTTTTCGAGCCTGACAGAACTGGTAAATAAACGTTTCGCTTTTGGCGATCCGGAATCCACCATGAGCCATATCGTCCCCCGTTACATGCTGATAGCCGCCGGAATTCCGAAGGGATCACCCGGCACTTATCACTTCCTTGGATCACATAAAAATGTGGCTCTGGGAATTCTCGCGGGTGACTATGATGCAGGCGCTATGAAAAAAGAAGTGTTTGATGAATTCGAAGCAAAAGGTTTGCGGGCCATCGCCATAACTCCGGGCGTACCGGATCACCTTTTTGTCGCACGCGACAATTTACCGGCAGAGGATATTATGAAACTACGCCAAGCCATGCTACAGCTGGCAGGCAAACCAGGTGGGGCAGAGATTCTCAAGAGAATGCACCCGAAACTCACTGCCCTGGTACCGGTAAAAAATACGGATTACGATGAGCTGCGCGAAATGATCAAGGCGGTAAATGCTGTACTACGGCGGTCGGAAAAATGATCCATCGCTTTACTCATTCGTTCGGATCAATCACGTCAGTGGTGATTGTGTTTTTGGTGTTGGGCTACGTTTATCTGGTGCACGATCGCTGGCGGCATGAAATGGATGACGAGCGGAAAGCTGCGCAGAATGAACTCGATCTGCTGGCTTCACTCGTTAAAAATGATCTGCAGCAGGGAAATTACCAGCATACCAGCGAACTTCTCCAACACTGGGGGGGTGCTGATCCGCAAGTTCAGGTGCTGCAGCTATCGGCGGAAAACGGTTTTGTGTTAAGCCAGTACAAATCGGCCGATACCAAAAAAAGTGACCAGGTCATTAGCAGTAATGTTGTCATCGCCTATTCCTATACTGGTAATGCCACGTTATCACTGCAGAAAGATCTTGATGTCGTACATGCGCATATCCGGATATTTGCCATGCAACTGGGTGGTGCGGTGTTGCTCATCGGAGTCATGTTGGGTAGCGTTGCCAGGCTATTGTCTCTGTACCGGAAAGAAACCCTCCATCTGCAGCAGTTAGCTGTTCGCCTGCATGAGGCCAATGCTGCTTTGAGTAGCGAAGTCGTGCATCGAAACCAGTTGGAACAAGACAAAGAGCGCATGCTCTCCATTCTGGAAGCTACCACGGATCTAGTGGGTATGGCGGACCCACAAGGAAATATTATTTATCTCAATCAGGCCGGACGCTCTATGGTTGGTGTGAACGATTGGAAGTTCAACGCCGTGCAGCTTCAGGATTTCCATCCTCCATGGGCAAGAAATATCGTCATCAATGAAGGTTTACCCGCTGCCGCGCAGTTGGGATCCTGGACCGGCGAAATAGCGTTGCTGGACGCTAACGGCAATGAATTGCAGGTTTCTCAGCTCATTCTCGGTCACAAGGACACCCAGAACAAGGTGCTGTATTATTCGACCATCATCCGTGATATCACACGAATCCGCGCCGCTGAAGATGCATTGAAAAATGTTAATATGGAACTGGAAGTGCGTGTACTTCAGCGTACCGAGGAGGCGGTGGCGGCGATGGAACAGGCAAAACGGGCCAATGAGGCAAAATCAGAATTTCTTTCACGCATGAGCCATGAACTGCGCACACCCATGAATGCCATCCTGGGGTTCGGTCAGTTGCTTAAACAAAACAAGAACAATAATCTCGATGCCGATGATATTGATTGCATTGATGAAATATTGAAGGGCGGCCAGCATTTGCTGAACCTGATAAACGAAGTACTGGATCTGTCGCGTATCGAGTCGGGCAATATGAAGCTTACCATGGAAGGCGTGGAATTCAATGAATTAGTAGACGAGTGTATCGCTCTTATCAGGCCGCTAGCAGACCAGAACGGCATCACCCTGAGCATTCCGGGGAAGGCAACGCCAGTCATGGTGTTTGCCGATCGCGTTCGACTTAAGCAGGTGATGCTTAATTTGCTGTCGAATGCCGTAAAATATAACCGTGAATGCGGCACTGTAGAGCTTAGTTGTCAGGCCAAGGAGAACCGTTATCGTATTTTCGTGTCCGATACCGGATCCGGCATACCGTTAGCCATGCAGCATCGCGTCTATGATCCTTTTGATCGTCTCAATGCAGACGTGGGCCAAGTGGATGGTACGGGCATTGGTCTCTCTCTGGTCAAGCGACTCGTCGAGTTGATGGGGGGAGAAGTTGGATTCAGCAGCGTAGAGGGTGAGGGTTCATGCTTTTTTATTGAGCTCAATATCGCTCACGAATTGCCGCAGACCAAAACGGAGAGTATGCCCACAGTTTTACCTGGCAGCCTGGATCATGAACATAACGTTCTCTATGTCGAGGACAATCCCGCTAATCTTCGTTTGGTCTCCAGTGTGTTGAGAAAAATTCACGGCATCCACTTTTACGATGCGCACAATGCCACGCTCGCCATGGAGATGATTCGTGCCCACAATTTTGACTTGATATTGCTTGACGTCTACTTTGCGGGAGCGGCGGATGGGTATGATATTTTGCGCAAATTGCGTAGCGATCCGATCACAAAATCTATCCCGGTTGTTGCGGTAAGTGCTGATGCCACGCCCGTGAATATCGATCGCGGTCTCAAGGCGGGTTTCGACGAATATTTAACCAAACCCATCAACATCGACCAGTTTTCTGAAATTGTCGTCAAGTTGATTCACGACAGGGAACAGGGCGGAATGCGCGCATGAGACTTCCGCGGAGGTGCACAAGTGGTGTCACCTGCAAATGCGGTACCAGTGATCATCATGTTTACAAATAATGTCCAGTGGTATTTGTGCATAACGATTGCCCTGATTCTGTGGATTGGTGTCGGATGGTATCCGCCGGAGTGTGTTTGATGTAGCGATATGGCGTTGTCCTCGAGTCATCTTTGCGTTTTCCACATTAATAATTCCATTTGCTTGCCGCACATGAGGCGGCAAGCCATGGGGTGTCATTTGAAGCTGATAGACTAATTGCCTGATGCGGACATATTTAAATCGATAAAGCCCTTAAGGATCTAGATTGATATTGGCAAATCGGGTGGCGCAGTGCGATAATTGCGCGCAATACTTGGTGTCGGATGCCCAGGGCGGGTGCGACGTGGCAGGCCGCAAGGCACAAGAGAGTTCCCGCATAGTTGGATTCCAGAAGGTCGACCGTCAACGTGGTCGGCAATCCAGCGCCGGGTCGCATAATAATGTTATTAGTCGTGAGTAGAGACTGTATGCTATGGCCCCGTTTCATTTTACACCTGGTGACGTTGACGATACTGACGCCCTGCTGTGTCGCTGAAAATCGTGGTATTGATCTGGAGTCAGCTGCCGTCGTAGTTCAGGATAAACTGACGCTGGGAACTTTCCGCGCCTTACTCATAGGCAATGATGACTACCAGGATCCAGGCCATTATTGGCAATCCCTGCGTACCGCGGTGACGGGTGCCCGCGCCATGGGCGAACTTCTCAAATCCCGTTATGGTTTCACCGATGTAGTGTTGCTCGAAAACGCGAAGCGCCGCGATCTTCTATACGCGCTTGGTGATTTGTCTCGCAAGGTCCAGCGCGGCGATAGTGTTCTGGTTTACTATGCGGGTCATGGATTTTTAGAAAGCGACTCGCAGCGCGGTTACTGGGTGCCGGTGGACGCCCATAGCACTGATGTCAGCAGTTATATCCGACATTCTATCATTCGCGATGAAATGAATATTATCGCCAGCAAGGCGCAACATACTTTACTGATTGCCGATTCCTGTTTCAGCGGCAGCTTGTTGCGTTCCGACGTGCGCGGATTGCGGCAAGATTCAGCAGTGGAACGCTACTACTGGAAAGTCGCGGCCAAGAAAAGCGTGCAGATTATAACCGCCGGTGGTATTGAATTCGTCGATGACAGTTTTCAGAATTCGGGGCATTCACCCTTTACCTTTTTTCTGCTCGCAGAATTGACCAACAACCATAAGCCTATGATGACCTTGAGCGAACTATCCAACAATGTCGAGAAAGCCGTTGCCAATAGTACCGATCAAGTACCGGAAAACGGTGTTTTACAGGGGGCAGGTGATGAATTGGGCGAATTTATTTTCCAACATGACACCGGCGGTAACTTCAGTGACAGTGAAACCGTAAAATTACCTTCCAGCCAAAACGTCGGATCCGCACCTGAAGCGGCGCTGCCTGCGGGTAGGCGCGCCGCAATGATTCCTTTTCCGATGCTGTAGTGGAATCAATCGTGGCACGTATTGCTACCAATACGATAAAAGCAATGGGCCGAGGAAAAATGCCGGGACTGGGCCGTTTGTTGTGGATGATCGTTGCATCGGGTGTTGCCGGTGACGCTATTGCAGCGGATTCCGCCAGGACCAGTATCGGGATTCGACTTCAGGAGTTTAACTGGTTCACCACAGAAATACGCGGTCAGGGCAGCGACGGCGAAAAAGTCACCTTCGGCGAAGGTAATGTGTTGGGCGCGACCTGGCAATGGCAACAAGCGAGATTTTATCTTGGTGGCAGCGCGGCAACAGGCGAAATAAATTTTACCGGGACCGGTTTTGCCAGGCCGGATGGTGCGACCGCCACCAACCGCAAAGGTGATACCGCGATTGCCCGCACTGAACTCGACTTGGTAACCGGCTACTATGTCTGGCGGTCGGTATCGCTGTTTGCAGACCTTAAAACTATCACTAATAAGTGGGCTGACGATTACAAAACGAATATTATGGGTCTCGGTGTTGGCGCCAACTATACCTACAGTTTTTCCGAAAGCTGGAGTTTGTTCGGCTCCGCGGGATTGTTGCCATTGAAGACCAGCGATAACGACGGTGCGCAAGGTGACGGTTTGGCGGGCGGTGCAGAGATTAACGTACAATTTGCGCCAAACTCCCGCAATGCGTTTGCCTTGGGTTTGAAAAATCAATGGTTCGAGTATGAATACAGTTCCGGGCTCAAGCAGCGGCAAGCCGTGTCATCAGGGCAGTTTCGTTATGCATACTTATTCTAGAGGGCAATGCCACAAATTCGTTATTCGCCCAGGTAACGGCGGAAACTGGTCATAGCAGCAGTCGGCTGTCCCATACGATTACAAGGAGTAGGTCAGGCCGGTATGGGCGAGGACTGAACTGAATTCATTGTCATTTTCACGGAAAACTAATTTTTTAATTAATGGGATTAATTGTTGTGTGAATACAATGTGGGTTGCTTTGCCTATATTATGCGTCGTTTGTCGGTATTCATTGCGAGACTACTGCAATTGGTAGCTTATTAATTCCGTTAGGCACTGATCTTTCCGAGCCAATGATGTTTGGTTGGGGTGAGGAATTGGGATTCATATTTTTGGGACATGAGGCTCATGGATTTTACGTTCATTGGTGGCAGGGTTTGGTGGAGTTACCGATAACAGCATAACCTCCCCTGGTGTAACACAGAGACAGGGTGTTGACATGGGATATTTAACAATGTAATGATGCATCTCAAATGCACGTTTAAACAATAATTATTTTATGTGAACTATTCTTTCTTTTACGACTAGAGAGGAAATCGCAGAATGCAATCCTGTTGGTGCGGATGTATTTCACACAGACCCCGATCAGTTGTAATCTGTCGACGACCGAGAGATAAGCGTCGCCTGGCCGGTATTTTACTATTGATGGGCGGATTGCTGGTCGCTATTCCGGGATTAGCAGCAAAGCGCGAAATGGCGCTCACTATCGAAGAAATGCAAATCCAGATCGCTGCTGACCTCAGTTATAAAGTGTTTGCCTTTAATGGACAGGTACCCGGTCCGCTTATCCATGTGCAAGAGGGTGACGATGTGGTGGTACAAGTGACTAATAACACCTCGTTGTCACATACCATTCATTGGCATGGAGTGTATCAAACTAATTCCTGGCGTAGCGATGGTGTCCCGGGTGTGACGCAGAAGGCCATCGAACCGGGGGAATCGTTTACTTATAGTTGGAAGGCGGATCGCATAGGCAGCCTTTGGTATCACTGCCATGTCGCTGTCAATGAACATGTTGGCATCCGGGGCATGTGGGGGCCGATTATCGTTGATCCTAAGAAACCACTACCCATAGAGAAGCGGGTTACCAAGGAGGCCATTATGATGCTGTCCACTTGGGAGAGCGCAAATGCCGACAAATATGGCACGGGTTCTACGCCTGGTGATGTCGAAGACTATTTCTCAGTCAACGGCAAATCCTTTCCTATGACCCAGCCCTTGCGTATCAAGACCGGCGATGTGGTGCGGGTGCGCTTTATCGGCGCAGGCGGCGGCATACACGCGATGCATTCTCATGGACATGATATGTTGATCACTCATAAGGATGGCTTGCCGTTGCCGAATCCATATTCTGTAGACACGATTCTCATCGGTCCTGGCGAGCGGTATGACGCTATTATCGAGGCAAACCAAAAAGAAGGGCGCTTTATTTTTCATGATCATGTCGACAAACATGTCACGGCGCGCGGTAAATTCCCCGGTGGTCCCATTACCGTGATGGAGTATGCGGGTACCCCTGTGGATGATTGGTATCTATGGAAGGATGTCAATTTCGATCCCGACTTTTTCTTTAGCGAGGCCATAACCAAAGGTTATGGCCTGTTCAACAGCCCGCGTTTTCAGGGTACTCCGTTGACCGCAGAACGGCGTCGCCACAGGGAGTAATCATGAAGCGCTACTGGTTGCTGATCGGTTTATGGATTGCGGCACCCGCGTTAGCCGCCGATGGTAAGGATATTCTCGAACAACAATGCGCAAGCTGTCACGCGCTGCGCGGTCCCGCCGCGCAAACGGTGGCAGAATTGTGGCAACGCAAAGGCCCGGATCTTTTCTATGCGGGCATTAAATATAAACGTGACTGGCTGGAAAGCTGGCTGATCAAGCCGCAACGGCTACGCCCGGCGGGTTACCTCTATTTTCAACACATCAAACCCGGTGACAAGCAGGATGTTCCAGATACGCAAACATTGACGCCGCATCCGGCCCTTGCCGCCAGCGATGCTAAAGCCGCAAGCGATGCGCTACTCGAACTAAAGCCACCGGCCTTGTCGGCACTGGTAACAGCAGGGGATTTCAAAGGTGGAGACATCAGCCTCAGCTCCGGCGAGATGGTGTTTGATAAGTTCAATGGTTGTCTCGCCTGTCACCAGATAGAGCATGATTTTGGTGGACTGTCAGGTCCGGAAGTTTATACCGGCGCCAAGCGTATGCAAGAAGATTACCTCGTCAGTTTTATCCGCAACCCGCAAGCCTGGAATCCTAAAATACCGATGCCAAACAAGCACACGGCGGAACCGAATATTCAGAAGATCGTGCAATATCTGGTGGCGTTGGCCAGGGGAGCCGCGGATGAAAAGTAATAGCCTGTTATTCCTGCTTGCACTTGTTTCATCAACTGTATCGGCGACCAGTGCGGAAGACAATTACAAAACTTATTGTTGGCAGTGCCATGGCATGCAAGGCAATGGTGCGGGTGTGAATGTGGGCGACATGTCCGTGCAGCCCCGTGATCATACCAGCGCGAAAGCCATGGGTGGGCGTAGCGACGCTGATTTGTTCAAGGTTATCAAGGAGGGTGGCTTGGCCATCGACAAATCAGTGCTCATGCCGCCTTGGGGTGCGACTCTCAGTGATGATGAGATTCATGAATTAGTCAAATATCTGAGAAAACTTTGCCAGTGTGGTTGATTTGAATTTGTCGGCATAGCTGACAGCCTCAATTACGGACGATTGAGCGTGTTCGATGGGATACTACTCATGTCTATTCATCACCTGAGGGTGGGGGAGATAAGCTATGTATAACAAACTATCCGTAAGTACCATTGCGTTAGCGATGGGCCTGGCCAGTATACAAGTGGTCCAGGCCAAGACCGTGGAAGTCACCATGACGGCCATGGAAAAAATGATTGAAATCGACAATAAAGGTACTCAATACCCGGCATGGACCTTCGATGGTGCCATTCCCGGTAAAGTAGTACGTGTCACGGAAGGCGATATTGTTGATTTTACGCTTATTAATCCCGAAACCAACAAAGAATCACATGCCATGGATTTTCATGCGGCTGAGGTCGATGTGTTGGGCGAGTTTGCTCCGGTAAAGCCTGGTGAAACCAAACATTTCAAGTTCAAGGCGAAGCGCGCGGGAGTATGGATGTATCACTGTGGTGCCAGTGTCATGGCGCAACATATCGCGCGTGGCATGTACGGTGTCATTATTGTTGACCCCAAGGAAGGTTACAGTAAAAACTTTCCCAAGCCGGATCGTGAATATGTATTGGTGCAAGGTCAGTACTTCCCGGATGCCGACAACTATAAGGCCATGCTGAAAAACGAGGGATCGGAAGGTTCGCTAATCAATGGCAAAATGTTTCGCTACGATCCCGTGCATGACCCGAATGCCAGCTTGGTGTTGCAATCCAAACCCGGTGAACGCGTACGCATCCATTACGTAAATGCAAATATCAATGATTCGGTGGCGCTGCATCCAATAGCAGGTATCTGGGATCGAGTTTATCTCAACGGCAATCCCCGAAATCAACTGGTTGATATGGCTACTTACGGTCTGGCTGTTTCTGAAGCGGTGAGCGTCGATATTGTTTCGCCGGCCGATAAACCTACCAATAACGCTATTGTTGATCATAGGATGAGTGCAGCATTGCGTGGTGCGATAACAGTTTTGATGAACAAACCCGATGCTGATCCAAAAGCCGGCAAGGGCGACGACATGATTGTTCACTAGGGCACAACGCTACACTTTATGGCTGGAAAAGAGAGGGCTGGGGCCCTCTCTTTTTTTGCTGTTCATGTTGGCCATGCTGTGCAAGTTGATGTAGAGCTTGCCGGCCGGCAAGTCCGCATATTGGGCGGCTATCAGCACCGTCCCCATGGATGCAGTTGCAGTACCGGCACTGTTGTCCACCACCAACGGGCTGACCACTGCGCATTGGTGCCGGCGGCACCGCTATGAATGTGTGCAGCAGTGCCATCAACACCGGAAAAGCTTGCACTACCTTCGATGGCTGAAGTCAGCGGATCCACGTCCATCGGAATTGCGGTACAAAAACGGCTTTAGGTGCCAAAGGGTGGGGTTGGCGCACTCGCCTTGTCACTTGTTCCAGGGGGGGCAGGTTATCCTGCCAGGCCTAGTGGCGCCGCAGTTCGTCGCGTACCGCGATCGGTGTCGGGTAGCGCCACACGATCAGGTACATCGATACCATCATGGTAAGAATAGTGGTGAGTTGCAGCAAGTAGGCGGCCTGATTGCGGATCACGCCGGTTTCCAGCGCCAGCACGGCAATGAGCAGCGCAAACTCACTATTCTGGCCAAGGCGCATACCGATCTCGGTGGCGCGCGGCGTGGTCTCGCCGTTGCGCTTCAGCAGTGTGCGGAACACCCATGGCTTCACCACCAGCAGCAGCGCGGCCAGCAGCAGCGCCGGTACCAGCACATCGACCAACTGCCGGATATCGAGCGCCGCCCCGAGCGTGAAGAAGAAAATGATCAGGAAAAAATCGCGCAGTGGCTTGAGGCTTTCGGCGATGAACAGCGCGATCTTGCTTGAGGCGAGCGCTACGCCGGCGATGAAGGCGCCCATTTCACGCGATAGTCCCAGCCATACCGACAGCTCGGCCAGCCCCAGGCACCAGCCGATCGCCAGTAGAAAGATGTATTCCTGGATCACGTCGAAGCGCGAGATTAAGGGTACCAGCACATAGCGCTCCACCAGCCACGCGAGCACGCTGATGCCGACCAGCGCCAGCGCCAGTCCGCCGATGTTGGCAAGCAGTACGCGCTCACCACCGCCGGCCTGCAGAAACAGCATCATAACGATTGCAATGACATCCTGCAGCAGCAGAATGCTGATCATTATCTCGCCGGTATGGCGGTGATGCAGCACAGTGGTCGGCAGTAGT
Source organism: Gammaproteobacteria bacterium (assembly GCA_024641505.1). Lineage (GTDB taxonomy): Bacteria > Pseudomonadota > Gammaproteobacteria > SG8-11 > SG8-11 > UBA6920. The sequence continues at coordinate 9,484 of JAHECY010000007.1, read as the reverse complement.
TTCAGGCCAACAATGGTGCTGGAAAACATCAGCCCGCCGCCGATCACCAGCGATTCGATGGTGGTGTAGCCAAGCAACTGGCCGGTGGCGACGCCGATGGCGCCGAAAGTCAGTGAACTGAGCGCGGTCAGCAGGCTGATCGACCCGAGCAGCCGGAACAGTTTTTGCGGGTGCATGTTGAGGCCGAGCAGGAATAGCAGGAACATGATACCGATGTCGGCCACGCCTTTGATCAGCGAGGCATCGGTGACCCAGCCGAGCAGCGATGGTCCCATGATCACGCCCAGTATGATGTAGGACACGATCAGTGCCTGTCGGGCATACAGCGCGATCGTGGCCAACACCGCCGCACCGGTGAAAATCAGGAATACGATGAACAGTATCGGTTCGTTATGCATAGGTGCCAGTTTTTCGGTCTGAGAACACGACTGTAGCACCCCCAGTATGAGATAAACTATATTTCAGGGCACACATATGAAGAAGCGAGTGATCAGCTACAGAATCAACTAGACACAACAATTTAATAATTCGCGTTTTATCAATAGGATAGGATTGATATTTCAACAGAAAGTGCTGAAGAAAGTGGTGATTTAAGGATGGAAATAGCGTTGATTAAGCATTTTCACAGAAAGTATTAAACCCGATGACCAGGAATTTTAATAACGAAATTTTAGGTAAGTGCCAAAATGTGATGTGCGGCGTTGTGAATACGTCTCGCTATGGTGGGCAGCTGGCCAACTATTTGGGATTGCTGATTGCCGGTGCCTAATCTTGCGTCGTTTAGTCATTACCTATTCGGTTAACCGGATTATCAACGGTGGCTAATGCGGTGTACGTGTTGATTCAGCGGAGAGAAAGTTGCTTCTCAGTACCGTGTTCGGGTTACTTCCGCAGATCTTCCAGGAAAAATAGCGGGCAACCGGGTTGTATCGGGTGGGGCTGATGGTGGAATACTTGCGGGTCGAGCTGCAAGGGGGAGTTATACTCCCTATATCTTTAATGCCAGTTAGAGGCAATATATTAAGCTGAATATTTTAATACCTAAATCATACACGGGTTCTACTCGGATACATCGTGTTAAGCACGCTATAGCATACCTTCGATCTTTAAGCTAGACTCGATTACGCGCGACTGCAGCAAATAACTATCAGGAGAGAGGCACATGCTAGGGAAGATTGTACTATTGGTATTGGCGCTATCGCTGGTAGCTTGCGGCAAATCCGATTCAGCTCACACCTCCGCGAACGGAAAGGAAGTCACAACAGACCTCGCATCGGCACTCAACAAGAAACTGACGATGACTCCCGTCGTTACTTTATTGTTCCATCGCGCAGATGGCAGCAATTTGGATGGTGCCGAAGTCACCTTATACAAAATAAAAATCGACAACCGAAAGGAGATTGCTGCATCAGACACAACGGACAGCGATGGCAAAGTAAGCTTGGCCGTATCAGCCGGTGATTATCTTCTATTTGTAAATGGCATGGACGAAGACAACAACAGTCCCGTACGTGATCTGGTCGATTACAGGGACGAACTCCAAGTTACCGAGACTAACACACAATTTTACGAATATTTCGCAGAACGGCATACCTTCGCAATTGATACTCCAGCAGGATTCGGTGGTGGACTATTAATTGCGCAGTTTGACAAAAAAGGTGTAATAATACAATCTATATGATGATTACGGTTTTTTCGATGCCTACGATCCATACATTGTTTCCACAACCAACCAGATTACGCATACAGTGGAAATGTTTCCCGGCAACTATTGTGCCATCCTGCAAGGGTCAAGCCATGGCGGGGACATCCAGTATGCGGCTGTGAAAACCGAGTTGTTTACCACCACGGAGTCAAGTGCCAAGACTAGCAACTGGAAAATGAATGATGCCGGCATTGCTGTGACCGTAAGGCTTCTGGATCCATCGGGACAGGGTTTGGCGAATTATAATATTATTGCTCACGAAAATAACTATAGTAACATCTTGCAGAATGACATGTTTGGTATCGCCAGAACAGAGTCTGATTCGGACGGAGTCGCTACTCTTTTGTTGATCGTTTCGTGAGACACACGCAATGTCTCATCATTGGGACAGGTCAACTTTAAGCTGCGCCCGAGGCTGGCGGTAATCATACGAATCGATTTCAGTGCCGCCACGCCACGGGAGATCTCTTAACGTTCTCTAATAGACAGTGATAAGATACTACGCGTGCGCTGACGGGGTCGAATTCCCTCGTGATAACGAAGATACGAGAATACTGTAGCAGGTGGCTTATTTATTGCGCTGGCGATAGCAATCATGGGTATCCCTGATTCCCAGTCTTTCCAAATTATTGCCTTTTTCTGTTCGTTCATTGGTTCTGGATTCTGCATCATCGATCATCCCTTGCCTGAATGCACAGTTTATAGTACGTTACGTCGACTGATTGAATCCATCGCGAATAAAAAACGGTTGTCGGTTTAGCGAGAAGCGTGCCTGGTAGCCAGACGGAATTGATGGTGGAATACGTTTTGGCGGGATTGGAGAAGAGGTTTGTTCTATTTAACTCGGTCAACCGGATCTGAATCGGTCAGCATACGAAAAAGTGACTCAGGGAGTTCCGAAGGCGATCTATGGGTTCAAGCCGGCGTCGATGATATTTCCACTGAAAAGAGTTCTATATAACTCTGGTTATGGTCCCGATCATTTCCTTTGGCGATTTCAAAACATTGATCGCCATGCTTTCTGGCAATATCCACGATGCCATTGTCAAGTTTACCGCTATGGGTCAAATTATCGAGTATTGCCATCACCTTTGGCAGTGGCATGCCAGCACGGTAAGGACGATCCTGCACCAGTGCCTGGAAAACGTCCGCCACAGCAATAATTCTTGCTTCTGTGCTCAACTCAGATTCACTGGGATGGAATGGGTAACCCGCGCCGTTGACGCCTTCATGGTGATATGCCGCCCAAAGCGCCACCTCACCGAGTCCTTTAATCTGCCGTAGTATTTCATAAGTTTCATAGCTGTGCTGGTTCATGATGGAACGTTCAGTATCATTCAACGGTCCCGGTTTTTCCAGGATGTTGTCCGGGGTATGCAGCTTGCCAAGGTCGTGTAATAAACCGGCTATTTCTATTTTGTCACATTGTTCGTCAGTCAGGCCGTAGATCGCCGCAAGATATTTTGCAAGATCGGCAACCCTGACCGAATGTTGCGCCGTGAAAGGGCTTTTCTGGTCCACAATATAAGACATGATCAGGGACAGCTGCTTGAGTTGCGGCAGCGTCAATGACTTGTTGCTGGCGATATGTCCCATGTCCCAGGTATAACGGGTGATGTGTCGATCTTCCAGGGCGATCCAGAACGCTTCGGATTTCTCCATCGCACGGAAAGCATCGACGAACAAGGGATCGAAATAGGTTCCCGCATGATGCGCAATCGACCCGACGATTTCATTTTTTGCCAATAAAATATCCGTCGTGTAATGAGACGCTGCGAGCACATCGATACGATCGGCGATGAAAATAAGATTGGCCAAGCGGGCATCGTGCACGTTTATGTCAAAATCCGAAAGTTGATGCCAGGGTGTGTGATGGTGAAGAATGGGGATGGCAAAGCCTTTGAGCGGTGCAAAATTATTCAACAACCGATAACCAATTTCACAATGAATGTGCGCGTCATTCCAATCGAAGTGGTTTACCAGGCTGGAGTGCATTTGTTCCGTGGAAACTCCACAGTCATGCAGCAAGCCGAGTTCGAAGGCAAATTGCATGTCCTGTTCACTAAAACCTACTTGATGTCCGATTTGGCTGGCGATATAAGCGACACGTTTTCCATGGTTGGTATCGTTCATCCCCACCAAAGAAACCGCGGTTTCAATGGCGATAATCATCTGGCGCAGATCGATAGTCAATTTTGAAGGTGATTTCATGAACGCACTGGTGCTAACGCTGGTGATCCATAAGATTTCTACATTATTCAAGTATAGAACCGATTTTCTATTTAGCTTAGCGACAGATTATTATTGAAGTTAATACCTGGGCAACAAAACTAACAATTTTTCTACAATATCTAACGCGTTAGGTAGTGGTTTTATGACGACGCCGTGCCTGGGATTGGGGGGTGACATGCAGCCTTTTTGGCATAGCAGGCAGGTTCAATAGGCTTCCGCGCAATCTTATGACCGCCACCGCGGACGCCGCAATTGTCTAATGTCAGTTCGTAAAGAATAATCAGGATATCCAGTGGATCGACGTCGAGCCGACTCAACCGCTTTACCATGTTTTGGTACAATTTGCGTTTTGCTTCGAGAAATCGACCAGGAAAAATCGAGGTTTCGATTTACCCCTCACTACCATTAGAGTGCTTTGATGTTGAATGAGGCAGCGTTGGCATACGACTGGTTGAGGCATCCTGATTTTAGACTCCACTACCAGCCTTTGCTTGACTTCTGATATCACTACTGATGGGGGGGTGAATACGCTCCCCAACCGCAACGATTGCATGTGCATGCAACAGGAGTGGAATACTGTATGATTTTAATGTGTTATTTTCCGTGGAGTTCCCTCCAGCATCGCCAGACAAAGAGGACAATAACAACTTTTGAACCCACGCAAAATGCGACTGCACACGCTTCGGGGCGCTGGTAAAGAAACAGGGCGAGTATCCACTGTACTATAATTCTGTAATTACGCATTCCTAACAGTGGATTCGTTGAGGAATGAAAATGTAATCACCAAAGAAATAATAGTATATATTACTGCAATGAATTGGGTGAACATCCATTTAAAACAATGAAATACAGAATCATCATTTCCATATTTGTATTGTTCACGCTCATCTCGACCGGGATGATCTTGCACACCAAGAATCTTCAGGAAAACGTCGTTAAAACTTCTGGCCTGTATAATGCGCAACTCTATAGTAATGCAATTGCCACCTTCCGTACCATATATACCTCTGAAGTAGTCTCCGTCGCCGAACGATATGGATTGGAAATTACCCATGACTATCAAAATAAGAAAGCAATACCATTACCCGCAACGTTAAGTATGATTTTGGGAAACAAGATTGGAGAAAGCGGTTCAGGGGAAAGCGTAAAGTTATACAGTCCATTTCCATTCCCCTGGAGAAAAGAAACTGGCGGGCTAAGAGACAATTTCAGCGAAAAGGCGTGGCAGTACTTTTCGACAAATGCAGATAAACCATTTTATAAGTTTTACGTTGAGAATAACAAACGGTACTTGCGTTACGCAGTGGCGGATAAAATGCGCACTGCCTGCGTAAATTGCCATAACAATCATCCCGACACCCCTAAAGCAGACTGGAAAACTGGTGATGTTCGTGGGGTGCTAGAGATAACCATCCCCTTAGACAAAGTTATGGCCAAGGCTGAAAATGACCTTATATTCACCAGTGCGGCCTATTTTATTCTTTCAGTGCTGGGAGTTATTGGCATCATATATATGATTCAAAAATATAAAACGGAAGCCAGTGAACTGGAGAATGCCGTCACCGTGCGAACGGCTCAACTGGAACAAGAGAAAATCAACGCGACCAGAGCAAATGCGGCAAAAACTGTTTTTCTGGCGAACATGAGTCATGAATTACGAACTCCGATGAACGCTATTCTCGGTTTTGGGCAATTATTGGAAGCCGGAGCCAGCACAGAAGCCGAGAAGGAACAGTCCAGAGAGATTCTGGTTGCGGGAAAGCACTTATTGGGACTCATAGAAAAAGTCCTTGATTTGTCAAAAATTGAATCTGGACAATTCGACTTGGATATCGTACCTGTATCCGTTGATGAGGCCATTGAAGAAATCCTGGGCTTATTCACCACACTTGCAGAGAATAAGGACGTACATATCGAAACGCCTGCAGCAACGGGATTAATCGTAAATGCGGACCGCGCCAGACTGCGGCAAGTGCTAATTAACCTGATTTCCAATGCAATCATTTATAATCGTGACCACGGCAGTGTAGAAATTAGTGTAGAACTCGTGAATACTGGTACCATTAGAATCAGCGTGTCCGATAACGGGCGTGGAATTGAAGCCGATCAACAGGAAAATTTATTCAAGGCGTTCGAGAGACTGGGTATGGAGGACAAATGCATAAACGGGATCGGCGTTGGGCTGGCTATCAGCAAACGATTGGTCGAAGCAATGCACGGAAAGATCGGCATGGAAAGTACACCTGGCGAAGGAAGCACATTCTGGATTGAATTAGCTCCTGCCAACCACAATAACATTTAAAGAGGCGCCCTGGCGACCGTCGCAAAGATCCTAATCCATCTGGGACTCTGCGCTCAACCGCCGTCATCGGCACCTATACGATAGGCAGAACTGTTTGCAGCCGGTTAACCGATATTTAAATCGATTGCATATATCCAGATAGTGGACGCAGCAAGACACACGGTTATATACAGCAAGCAAGCAATTAAATAATTATCTGCCGACCAAATTGCCAATCATGGTTCGATGACTGTGGCGAGAACCACCCACAGGCGCTACCGATCCCGCAACCATTTGCCATCCTCCGAGTCACCGGCATGCAAACAGATATCGATGAACAAGTTAGTCTTGATGGATGACATCAATAGTTGTCGCGGACGGTTGAATACTTATTACCGTCACTACCAGCAACCTACAAGAATAGCAGACATGTTAAACAATGCTGGCACGATACGATGGACCCGTGATTTCAGTTCTCCGATCCAGTCCACCCCAGCCACCGGCGAAAATGGCACGATTGTTTCAAGTGCAAGCCAAAAAAGCAGCCGGCGACAGCTGTTTCAAAATCCGGATGGGAAGTGATGCATGAAAGCATGTAGTATACAAAAGATACGGATCACCGAAACTGCTGCAACTGGCAGAGGTCAACATGCCCGTGCCTGGCGGTAGCGAAGCATGGTCGAGAATCACAGTCAAAAAGCGCATATGGTATTGTCCTTCAACTTCTAACACGGTAAGGTCTGGCTATCGTCGTCGCCCAGGCTTGCCGAAATCGGTGGCGTTCCTCAGACTGAATGTCACAGTATATTCAGCAACCGCTTTTTTTGCGTGGCAGGCATGATATACGATCAGGCAGGCTTGATTTTTGCTTACTGGCAACAGACAGTAGCTCATGGTTTTAGATACTCTCGAATTGAAATATGCGCGTCAGAACCATATTTTACATCTCGCTGATAGTAATCTCTATTTTGCCCAATGCCTTTGCGGCACACGAGCAATGTACTGCATGCCACGTCAATGCGCTGCCCCGGCAAGGAAGTGCCGATTTGTTAAAAAAGCCGCCGGCGCTCTGTATCAACTGCCATTCGGATCGACAAGGATCAGGTGAACATGCAATCAATATCTACCCAAGCCAACCGGTGCCCCAAGCGTTGCCGTTGATCTACGGACTAATAAGCTGTACCACCTGTCATGATCCTCATTCGACTGCAGCGGGGAAATTGAGGATGGTAGCATCAGATATTTGCACTGCATGCCATTGAAGAGCTGTAGCCGGCGTTGAGGAAAATCAGCCAGCCTTGAGAGAAATTTGACTGGCTACCAGGTGGGACTTGTGAGTTGTTTTACCTTAGTCCATTAAACTGGGAATATTGCCGTTATTTTACATTTTAAGTGTTAGATATTGCCAGAATGTAGGTGAGCGGCGTGGCAACCATAAAAAAAAATAAGTCAAAATCTGCTTATTGAGGGTGATGGGGACGCCCGTAGTTGAACATCATGGTGGTCCCCAATACCCAGTGGTGCCGACATCGATTCATTTGCCACCTAATTGTTCACCACGTTTATAAGTGCTAGCATTGGTGTATGTTTGCAGAGAGTGAGCAATTCAGTGAATCGATATTTTGTGCGCCGCGAGCGCTGTCCGGCATGCAATAACCGACAGCATACGACTCTATGTGACGTGAGCTATGTTGAGTCGCCACTGCGTGACTATTTACAGTCACTCTATTCAGAAGTGGGGCCTGGCGTCGAATTCAAGTTTCTTGAGGGAGCACACTACAATTTAGTCGAGTGTACGGCTTGTGGACTTATCTATCAGGCAGAAGTGCCGGGTGATATCGTCATGCATAAACTCTACACCGAATGGCTTAATCCGGAAATTATAAAAAGGAATGCGGGACAACGACAGATCAAGCAAGGGTTATTCATGGCCATGGAAATAGCGCGCGCAATTCAGTACACTCGGAAAGTACCGGCTCAGGTAAAATTTCTTGATTTTGGCATGGGGTGGGGTAACTGGTGTCTGGTGGCCAAGGCATTTGGCTGTGATGTGTATGGACTGGAACTGGGCGAGGATAATCTGAATCATGCCCGGACTTTGGGTATTAAGGAAGTATCATTGAACGATCTGACACGTTACCGGTTTGACGTTATCAATGCCGAGCAAGTGTTCGAGCACCTTGCACAGCCACTGGAAACGCTGAAGACTCTCAGTAGCGTCCTGGTAGACGGTGGTATCATCCGGATCAATGTACCACAGAGCCGGGATTTCAAAAGAAGACTGAAAATCTGGGACTGGCAAGCTTCTCTCACTCAAGATCATAAAAATAGCCTGAATGACGGCGCGCCACTTCAACATATCAACGTCTTTATCGGCCGGTCCATGATTGCGATGGGTAAAGCGGCGGGCATGACCGCAATTGAGGCCCATAACCTGAATCCTGTAACCAGACGTGTGAGTCCACTGGGCGCGGTAAAGAGTATGTTCTGGAACTATTTGAAGACGCAACTGCCTGGAATTTCCGCCCGCCGCAAATTGGAGCGGCTCTCAAGAACCACAAACCAGTTTTTCGTTAAAGTGTAAAATTACCGGCGGTTTAGTGAATGTAAAATTCAATGTCGCGGTCTGAATAAGAACTACCTCGCCGCTACCCCCGGCAAATGTGGTACCGGCTGCAAAAATATAATCCAAATGAATCATTTTCGATTGTCTTTACAGATATATTTAAAGCGCGACAAGCGTTCGGGATCAATATCAGTCGTGTGTGCCGTCGCAAGACGGTAAATCGTTTCTCATGCGGCAGCCAGCACTATTTATTTCTTGACTGTTTCGGGAATCCCGGCGGGCGCCAACACCTTACCAGAAATTGAAATCAATGCCGGAAACAGCTATTTCAACGATGGTCGGGGCATCAGGCAGCCAACTGGAGCGTGCGGCACCCGTGACACGCACGGTAAACAGCTTGCCCGTCCTGACGCCCTTGCGTCTCGCCGCTAACTGCTGTGAAAATCTCTTTTTGGAGATCATTAAACGATTAAACAGAGGAGCGACGAATGCCAGACCAAAGGTCCTGGATATCTGAGTATATACCAGACCAGTGGCACGAATAATAAGATAGCCATCGTATTAAGAATCAGGCGATAATCCGGCATATAGGCTGGCCAGTGTTTGGTGGCATAGTGCTTTAGTCTTGTTGAGGCTAATGTCGAATGACAGACGAAATAAACGATAAATCCCAGTATCAGCGAAATCGTGCATAGAGATC